>JBPCQO010000188.1:0-7605 GCA_050998035.1 Gemmatimonadaceae bacterium
GTCATCCACATACGTCGCGATCATAAACGCCGCGACTATCCCCACGGGGATGTTGATATAGAATATCCACGGCCAGCTGTAGTTGTCCGTCAACCAGCCGCCGAGCGTCGGGCCGATGGTGGGGCCAACCATGATGCCGAGCCCAAAGAGCGCCATCGCCATCCCCGCCTCTTCCGGAGGGAACGACTCGAACAGCACCGCCTGCGACACCGTCATCAGCGCGGCGCCACCCACGCCCTGCACGATGCGCCAGAAGATGAGCGTGCTGAGTGAGCCGGATGCGCCGCAGAAGAAGCTCGAAATCGTGAACAGAACGATGGAGCCCACGAAGTATCTCTTGCGCCCGAAAAACGAGCCAAGCCAGCCGGTGAGCGGAATCACGATCATCGAGGCGAGGATGTATCCGGTGGAGACCCACGCGATCTCGTCCAGGTTGGCACCCAGGTTTCCCATCATGTCCGGCAGCGCAACATTGACAATGGAGCTGTCGATGACCTGCATCAGTGCGGCGAGCACCACCGCAAAGGCGATGAGATACTTGTGCTTGGCGAGCGTTGGCTCCGTTACTGTCGGAGCGTACGGACCGACAGGATCGGGCGGCCCGATCTCGTCGGAAACTGCGATGGATGTTGCTGTCATGCCTGCTCCAATTCTGCTTCTGCTCCTATTTCTTCAATCTAACAGTATTTGACCCACGGGTCATGTACGAGATCGGTAGCTACCACAGAGTGGCCTGAGGTGAGTGGCGGCAGCGACGCTTCTCGCGATTCGGCGATGGGCCCTGTTTGTAGTTGGTGTTACGCGCTGGATGGCACGAAAGCAGCGACGCTCTCTCCCGTTCCCTTGCTCGGCACGCCTCATCATCTGTACGGAGAAATTCAGTATGTCCAGTAGCCCCACGCACACCCTTACAGACACTCCCGCCGCCATGGCCGGACAGCTTCTTCTGGGCGGTGACCTGCCCGTGAACCGCATGGGCTTTGGCGCGATGCGCATCACGGGGCCTGGCATCTGGGGACCGCCCGCCGACCACGATGAGGCGATACGCGTGCTGCGCCGAGCCGTGGAGTTGGGGGTCAACTTCATCGATACGGCGAACTCTTACGGGCCAAACGTTTCCGAGGAGCTGATCGCTGAGGCGCTGCATCCCTATCCTGACGACCTGGTGATCGCCACCAAGGGTGGCTTCGAGCGCACAGGACCGAACAAGTGGGTTATGAACGGTCGCCCCGATCACCTCAGGCACGAGCTGGATGGAAGTCTGAGTCGCCTGCGCCTTGATCGCATCGACCTGTACCAACTGCATAGGATTGATCCCGGAGTCCCGGAGGATGAGCAGTTCGAGGTGCTTGCGGAGTTCCAGCGCGAGGGCAAAGTGCGCCACGTCGGACTGTCCGAGGTGAACGTGGACGATGTCCGGCGTGCGCGACGTGTGGTTCCGATTGTATCGGTGCAGAATCAGTACAACGCGAACGACCGCAAGTGGGACTCAGTGGTGGAATACTGCACCGCGGAGGGACTGGCGTTCTTTCCATGGTCTCCGCTCGGGGCGGGCAAAATCGCGCGCAACAACCGCGTGGACGAGGTAGCGAAGCGCCGCGGCGTCAGTGCGTTGACCGTAGCCATCGCATGGCTGCTGGCACGCTCGCCCGCGATACTGGTGATTCCGGGAACGTCATCAGTGGCGCATCTGGAAGAGAACGTCGCGGCCGCGGCGATGGGGCTGTCGCCCGAGGACATCGCATCGCTCGACTAGTGCTACTGACACACGATTCGGGTTTTTACTACGAGCTAACTCATGAGTGATCCTACGAAAACCAATAAGGCCAACCAGCCTCCCATCAGTAGCAATCCCACCTCGCATGAGATTGCGACTGACAAAGGGGCTCCCGCCGGCCCCAGGCCAGCAGATGAAGGACCCATGGGCCCGGAGCTAACGCCAGAAGACGAGGAACGCCGAGCTGCCGTGCAACGGTCTGCACACCGGCCAGAGAAATAGACCGATGTGCGGAGTTCGCGTTCGCGGTATCACGTCCCGATCACGTGCCAATCACATCCCGCTCGGATACGTCTCCGGCACTTCGCCTGTCACTTCCACAGGTATGTGTAGTGGGTCGAGCGCACGCGTCTCGTCAATGAAGAGAAACGCGTCATATCTACGCGGCACGACCGTCGACACGTAGTTGCCGTAGCGCTCCATACGTGGATCGTACACCACACCGATCGCGCGATTGCCGAGCGGAGCGTCAAAGCCCGGGATGCCGCTATCATCTTCTCCATTGAAGATGAGCAGTTTGTTGCTGGGCGCGGTTTCTCCCGCTCCCGTGCGGTGCAGCAGCTCCTCAACGCTACCGTCGCGCGCGTCCGGCACCCGCATCCGCTGCATGGGCTCACCCCACTCTTCGCCAGCTATCACGCTGCCGTGGTGCGTACCAAACCCAACCAGCATCACGCCGTCTCGTGAGGTTGGGCTCTCTCCGTGGTCCTGACGCACAAGCTGTCCGACGTTCACCATCCCCGATCGTGCCATGTCGGTAAAGCGCGCATCGCCAATGTGGGTGTTGTGCTCCCACACGATGGCCTTGCCTCTCGAGCCGTGGTGAGTCATCAAACGATCGAGCGTATCCACCATGTGATGATCGCGCACGTTCCATGACGTGGGCCCACCACGGACCATCGTGCGATAGTACAGCTCGGCTCCGCGCGCGACGAGTGCGTTCTGCTCGGCATTGAAGTACGCCTCCCGGCCGTCCTCCTTGTACTCTGGCGCCTTGGCTCTGAGCGCACGCAACACCGCTACCGCCTGGTCCTCACACGACGTTGGGACAAGAGCTGTTGTTGCCCGCGCGTATGCCTGCTCATCTTCGCGATAGGGCTCGAAGCAGGTGTACGCCCGTTTCGCTGCACGCGCGAAGCTGGGATCGATCGTCTCCAGATAGTCGACAACCGCCTCCATCGACTGCCACAGCGAGTACACGTCCAAACCGTAGAACCCTGCCCGCTGCTCGGCCGATAAATGTCGATTGTGCTGGCGCATCCATTCCGCCAGCTCAACGACTTCGCGATTGGCCCACATCCACGTTGGCCACCGGTCGAAAGCGTGCAGCACCTCCTCTGCACTTGCCGCTGCATCGGGCAATCCCTTCACGTAGCGGTTCACGCGGTAGCAGTCGGGCCAGTCTCCCTCGACACCGATGAACGAGAACTGCTTCTCCTGGATCAGTCGCCTGGAAAGCGCGGCGCGCCAGGTATAGAACTCGTGCGTGCCGTGCGACGCTTCACCAAGGAGCACATAGCGTGCATCTCCGATCGCTTCGATAAGCGGATCGAGATCCGCGGCGGTCTCGAGCGGGTGCGCAATTGTGCGCAACGCTTCGGCAAGCTGATCCGAGTTGGTGTCTCGGTTTTTGAAGATCATTGTCTTTGGATTTGGGTGTATCACCTGTGCGCCGCCGCTGCTGGCGTGAGGTGATGAACGAATCCATCACGAGCCAGCACCGATGGGAGCACGACGGAGCCGGTACCCACCTGACCGTGTGCTCGGTATCAGCGGGATTCATTGTACCTCCGCATTGGCGTTAGGCCGGTGTTGGTGTTGGTATTGGTGTGAATGCAGTCGCGAGCGGCGGCGAGCAGTTGGTGCACCTCCTCGTCAGTGGTCTGCGAGAAGTCGTCGTACCAGCTGCCGACCGCGTGAAATGGCTCCGGCCTGAGCACGCACACAACGTCGTCCACTTCACGCCGGAACGCCGCGCAGATCTCCGGTGCAGCTACAGGAACAGCGACTACTACAGCTTTGGGATGTTCTTGCTTCAGCGCAGCAACAGCAGCCTGCATGGTCGAACCGGTTGCGAGCCCATCGTCCACGACGATCGCCGTGCACCCGGCGATGTCCTGCGCGGGACGGTCGTCTCGATACCGTCGATCCCGCCGCTCCAGCTCACGCATCTCGGTCTGTACAACTGCATCAATGGCAGCAGCGCTCACATTGAGCGTGTGCACGAGCTCCTGATTCAACACCATGACGCCGCCGCTCGCGATGGCGCCCATGGCGAGTTCCTCGTTTCCGGGCAGACCGAGCTTGCGCACCAGGAATACATCGAGCGGCGCGTCGAGTGCGCATGCCACCTCGTATGCTACAGGAACGCCGCCGCGTGGAAGGGCCAGGACGCGCACGTCCGCGCGTCCCGCATAATCGGAGAGACCAGTTGCGAGCTGCCGCCCCGCATCCGTGCGGTTACGAAATCGCTCGTTCACGGAGTGTTCCGGCTGATTTCCGCTACGCCGACGCGAGCTCGGCTCGGCAGATTGGCAAGTTCGTGTGGCAACACAACCAAGTATTCATACGACATCATGGCCTCCGTGAAGCACGTGCGACGAATCGTGTGACAGTGTCACGCATCGCGCGTTCCGGTGAGCGCAATCGTGCCTCATTGCTCGATGTTGAAATGGCGGCACGTTTCGAGCAATCAGTTCTGTCGTGAGCGTCGATTCGCGAGGAACGCCTCAGCACTCGGTGATGCACGTCCTGGACTGGCTGGGCGAACGAGGGTCAGAGCCAGCCGTTCCGCCCAAGGTGCTGGTTGTGGCGGCGCACCCGGACGACGAGGTCATCGGACTCGGCAGCCGGCTATCTCGCCTGCGCCGAGTGACCGTGTTGCACGTGACTGACGGCGCACCGCGGGAGCGAAGGTGGTGGGGAGCGCCTCACCTCGCATCACGCGAGGAATACGCGCGCGTGCGCCAGGAGGAGCTGACGGCTGCGCTGGCACTCGCCGGGGTCGGCGAGGAGCATCGACGATCCCTCGATATTCCGGACCAGGAGGCCTCCAGCGATCTGGCGGGGCTCGCTCGACGCATGGCGGACGTGCTGGCCCAGCTGGCTCCAGACGTCGTACTCACTCACGCATACGAAGGCGGCCATCCCGACCACGACGCGACTACGTTCGCGGTCCACTCGGCTCGGCACATCATGGAACAGCGTGGGGCGCGAATACCCTTACTCATGGAGTTTACCTCTTACCACGCTCGCCAGGACGGAGCGGTGGGGGACGGGACCGCGACCGGCGACTTCATTCCCGTGCCTGGGGCGCACGAAGTCGAGGTCGCACTCACCGCGCCGAAACGAGAACTCAAGCGGCGTATGCTCGCCGCCTTCGCTTCACAGCGTGAGACCCTCACCGCATTCGGGGTGGAGGTGGAGCGCTTCCGCGTGGCGCCAGCATACGACTTCACGGCGCCGCCCCACAGCGGCGCTCTCCACTATGAGAATTTCGACTGGGGGTTCACGGGTGACGAGTGGCGCACGAGCGCCGGGAAGGCGCTGGCTGCGCTTGGAATCGGTGCGGAGTCAGCGTGCTGACGGTGCTCAGCGTGGCATATCCGCTTGCCCCCGTGGGTCCGGACGCGGTGGGTGGCACCGAGCAGGTACTCACACGTCTGGACGCGGCTCTCACTCGCGCCGGGCACCGCTCGATCGTCATGGCGTGCGATGGTTCCACCATCACGGGCGAGTTGCTGGCGACGCCACGCCCGGAAGGCGAGATCACGGGCGATGTGCGGCAGCGAGCATGGGCGTACCAGCGGGAGGCTATCCGCCGTGCGCTGGAGCGCTACTCTGTGGATCTAGTGCACATGCACGGAATTGATTTCCATCAGTATCTCCCGCCGCCGGGGGTGCCGGTCCTGGCCACGCTACATCTACCCCCCTCCTGGTACCCGGCCACAATATTCGAGAGCGGCCGGCCGCGCACCTGGCTCAATTGTGTATCCGCGTCGCAACGACAGTCCTGCCCACCGGCGGCGCAGCTCCTCCCTGATGTGCCCAACGCTGTCCCGGTGGATGCGTTGGCCGTAGAAGGCTACGCGAAGCATTACTTCGCCCTGACGCTGGGCCGCATCTGCCCGGAGAAGGGATTCCATCTGGCACTGGACGCAGCAAAGATCGCCGATATTCCGCTCCTGATTGGGGGCGAGGTATATCCCTACCCGGAACACGAGCGCTACTTCCGTGAGCAGGTGGTCACCAGGCTGGATGCGAAGCGGCGTTTTCTTGGCCCTGTGGGGTTCGCACGCAAGCGCCGGCTACTCACCGGAGCGCGCTGTCTCGTGGTCCCGAGTCTCGCCCCCGAGACCAGCTCCCTGGTGGCGATGGAGGCGCTCGCCTGCGGAACGCCGGTGGTGGCCTTTCCCGTTGGTGCGCTTCCAGAGATCGTGGAGCATGGGCGAACTGGCTTCCTGGTGCGCGATGTTGAGGAGATGGCCGAGGCGATTCGGGCCGCCGGCACGCTCGACAGCGGGGTGTGCCGCGCCGCGGCCCGCGCGCGATTCTCCGACGCGGAGATGGCGCGTCGCTATTTCGCGCTGTACGAGCGTATCATGGAAGAGAGTCACAAGGAGATTGATGGCGCGCCGGACTCCGTGCCCGATGCGGACACCCGTCACCAGCCGCGGATGCGCGGCCAGACCGCTGTGACCGCCGCATCGCTGCCGCCCTGAGTAACCATGTACTGGTCGTGCTGCTCTGCCGTCGCGCACGCATGATTGGGAAAGATGCGCACCCTGGTGCCGACGGCGAGCTCGGGGAGCATGGCGCCGCTACCGGGTCTGATCCCCAGCGTACCGTGTTCCTGGCTCGCGTCCACCATGATGAGATCGTCGTACAGTTCGCCGCTCATCGACGCTACGACGCCATACCCCTGATCGACGGCCTGGCTGGAGGTCCCGCGGTCTCGCGACATGGCCGTCCATCCCGCATCGGTGAGGATCCACCCCTTTTCCGGCCTGTGCCCGATCACCGTGGCGACAACCGAAATGGCGATATCGTCGAGGGTGCAGACACCGATCCCCAGCATGACCAGATCGGAAAAGACGAAGACTCCCGCGCGAACTTCCGTGACGCCCCCGAGGTTGCGCGCGAAATGAGCTGTCGGGGTGGAGCCGACGCTCACAACCGGGCACGCGAATCCGGCCGCTCGCAGCAGTTCCGCGGCAGCCACGGCGACCGCCCGCTCGTTTTCCGCGGCCGCGGCGAGCGCCTCCGGTGTCCGGCAGTAATACGATTCTCCAGCGTGCACGAGCACACCGCGAAGCTCAGCACCACCTTGCTCCAGAATGCGCGCGATTTCCACAGCCGTAGAATCATCGGGTAGCAGGCCACCGCGATGACCATCGCAGTCAATCTCAATCAGCGCCGGTATCGGGTTGCTGAGCCGTCGCGAAGTGGCGGCGACAGCGGCGGCCTGCTCGCGGCTGTCGAGGATGACGCACAGATCCACGCCGCGGCGACGGAGCGCAGCGACGCGGTCGAGCTTATGTGGTGCGATGCCGACGGCGTATAGAATGTCGCGAAAGCCAGCGTCAGCGAACCCTTCTGCCTCCCGAAGCGTCGACACCGTGATTGGCCCGGTCCCGGTCTCGAACATGCGCCGCGCGATGTCGACCGACTTCCCCGTCTTCACATGAGGGCGTAGCGTCACGCCCAGCTCACCCATACGACGCTCCAGGCGAGCGATGTTGCGGTCCATTCGAATGAGATCGAGTGCCAGAAACGGAGTCTCTGCCGTTGCGGTGGTCAGCCCGTCGTGCAGCGCGGGAATTTCCTGT
>JBPCQO010000217.1:0-9029 GCA_050998035.1 Gemmatimonadaceae bacterium
AGTGGGCGGGTCAACCGTGATAGAAAGTCCGTCAGAGGCACCGCTACAGGGCCAGCATTCTTCAGATCCGGATCCAACTCCGATACGCGCGGCAACCTCAGCTCTGGTACGACGCGCAATCGCGCGCTGCGTCCTGATCGATACCGACCAGGACATAAGCATCGGGACGGTAACACTCTACCCTCACCAGGTGTCGGCGGTTCAGCAAGTCCAGCGAACGCTGCGCGAGTTCGGTGGTGCGCTGCTCTGCGATGCGGTGGGCCTGGGCAAAACCTACACCGCACTGGCAGTTGCCGCCGCCTACGGCGAGCCACTGATCATCGCGCCAGCGATACTCGGCACCATGTGGCAGCAGGCGCTCGACTGCGCAGGAGTGCGCGCCAGCTTCTGCTCGATCGAAGCGCTCAGCCGCGGCGCCACAATCACCCGGCGACACGCACTCCTGATTGTGGACGAGGCACATCACCTCCGCAATCCCGGCACCAGGCGCTACGCCGAGGCTGCGCGCCTCTGCATCCACAGCCCCGTACTGCTCATCTCCGCCACGCCGATCCACAACTCGCGATCGGACCTGATGTCTCTCGCAGCACTTTTCATGGGCATCCGGGCGCATTCACTGGACGAGGCGGCGCTATCCAGAATCGTCGTTCGTCGCACCAGGACAGCTCCAGCAGCGGGACCGGTCATGCCACGCGTGGAGCACGCGCCCTGGCGCGTACTTTCCACCGACGACACAATACTCGAACAGATCATCGCGCTCCCACCACCGGTTCCCCCTTCCGATGGCGGCCAGGCCGCGACGCTGGTGGCGCACGGTCTGGCGCGTCAGTGGGTTTCCAGCAGCGCCGCACTACTCGGCGCCCTCAAGCGACGGATGGCGCGATCGCACGCCCTGATTGCTGCACTGGACACTGGCCGCTATCCCACGCGCGCCGAGCTACAGGGATGGGTGTTCGCTGACGATGCACTCCAGCTCGCGTTCCCGGAGCTACTGTCTCACTCGGACGCGGACGTTCCGGAGCTGCGTGAAGCCGTAACGGCGCACCTCCAAGGGCTAAGGGCACTCGCATCACACGTATCCGCAGCGGATAGCGAGAACAACAACCTACGAGCAGATTTTGTGCGAACGGTAGTGGACGCGCACCCTCGCGAGAAAGTGGTCGCCTTCACCAGCTACAAGGAAACAGCAACAGCGTTATACCGCGCACTGGCTCGACTCGGCGGTGTCGCGCTGATGACCTCGTCGGGCGGAACCGTCGTCGGCGGTGCACTCACCCGGCGCGAGACGCTGGAGCGCTTCGCACCCGACGCGTGCTCGACTTCGCCACCTGGCAGGCGGGACCATATCCGCTTGCTGCTGACCACGGATCTACTGAGCGAGGGAGTAAATCTCCAGGACGCATCAGTCGTAATCCACCTGGATTTGCCCTGGACCGCGGCGCGATTAGAGCAGCGCACCGGTAGAGTTGCCCGGCTGGGCTCGAGGCACGCTGTAGTGACATCGTACGCGCTGAGGCCTTCAGAGCGCGCCGAGGCGTTTCTCAGAACCGTGGAGACCGTCGCACGAAAGGCCCGAGTCGCGAGCACGGTGCTTGGATCTGGAAACGGCTTGCTGCATCCGGGAACATCGTCCGGTAGCAGTTGCGTCGAGCTCACGGAATCGATGCGCTCGACGCTGAAACAATGGCTGCAACACGAACTGGGCGACGAGTACACCGAGACCAAAGCAGCAGACGTAGCACGCGAAGCAGCTATCGCAGCTACGCCCTTAGTCGCGTGTGTGTCTGGTCCGCGGCCTGGTGCGATTGTCGCCTGCGTCATCGACGGAAGGCCCGAGCTCGTGGTGTTGAACGAAGATCTACAGGTGAGGATTGATGTCGCAAGTGTCAGCACAGCGATTGCGGTGACAGCCGGCGCCGAGCGGAAGGTGCCACTACGATTTGCGAGTCGCGTAATGAGTGCGCTGGCGCTGTGGCACGAGAGCGTGCGCGCGGCGATCGATGCCGGAGTCGACAGCAGCTGCATCGCGGGAATCGGTGCGCGCCGCAAGCGAGCGGCGATTCGGGATGCGGATGCTGCGAGCAGTGCGTCTTCCTTTGCCACACGCGGCGCAGGTACAAAGCGAGCATCGCTGTTGCGCTCCAGCGCGGCGCTTCCGATGCCAATTGCACTGGAACAGTTGATGTATGGCAGTTCAGACGCCAGCTTCTGGTCCGGGTACGAGTACGAGCCACCGATGAGCATGGTGCGCGGGAACGTGGCGTCCGTCGTGGAACTCGGATTGACCATTGTAGCTATCCTTCTGATGGAGTAGCGCTGCCTCATCCCAATTTTCGTGAGTCGGACACCCGCGGAGTTCCGCGGTATCAAACATGCCCGAGTAACTTGTAGCCGAACCCGACATCATACCCTGGGACGAGAGACAATTTGAAGCACTCCGCACGTAATCGAGGGCTGTACAGCAGCCCTACCGCACCACCCTGTAGCCCGAGGGGCGACCGCCGGTCGCCCCTACGTCTGGCAACGCTCATTGGCGTTGCGGCCATCTTCACGGCCTGTAGCGGATCTGACCGTACCGCAAGCACTGCGTCCGCGGCTGACTCCGGCCGATCGGTGGCGACAGCCAGTGGCTCTGGCGCGGGTACAGCATCGTGCCCCGGCGGCGATCCGAGCATCACGCTTCCACCTGGCTTCTGTGCCACAATCTTCGCCGATAGTGTCGGGGCACCGCGCCATGTGGTCGTTGCACCGAACGGCGACGTGTTCGTCACCCTGGCTTCGAAGAAGCGCGGCCCCACGGACCTGACGGAACAGGGCGGCAGCACTAATGGCAAGACGGGGGCGGTCATCGCGCTGCGGGATACCACCCACGACGGGCGCGCTGACGTCATTCAGTACTTCGGCAATCGCGGCAACACCGGCGTGGGGCTGTATGGCGGCTACGTCTACTGGGATGCGGGCAACGCCATACTTCGCGCACCGCTAGCCGCCGGGACACTGAAGCCGAGTGGGGCGACGGAGACTGTCGTGATGGATATCCCCGCGACCGGAGATCACAAGGCGCGCAACTTCCTGATCGATTCCAGTGGCACGCTGTATCTCAACATCGGGTCGCCCAGCAACTCGTGTCAGGTCAAGAACCGGACACTCAACTCGCCCGGTATCGACCCGTGCCCGGAGCTCGACACGCGCGCCGGCATCTGGCGCTTCGACGCACGTAAAACCGGCCAGCATCCCACCGTCGGCAATCGCTACGCAACGGGGCTGCGGAACGGGATGGGGATCGCCATTGAGCCCATGACCAAGCAGATGTACGCCACCCAGCACGGGCGCGATCAGTTGGGCGACAACTGGCCCAAGCTCTTCACCACCGATCAGAACGCCAACGAGCCTGCGGAGGAACTTGTGCAGGTGAATCAGGGCGATGATTTTGGCTGGCCCTACTGCTTCTACAGCCTGGAACGGAAACAGCTCGTGCTGGCGCCAGAGTACGGGGGCGACGGTACCAAGGTGGGACGCTGCGCCACCAAGAAGGAGCCAGCCGTCGCCTTCCCCGCACACTGGGCACCGATGTCGCTGGTGTTCTACACCGGCAACGCGTTCCCCGCCAAGTATCGCGGCGGTGCATTCATCGCCTTTCACGGCTCATGGAACCGCGCACCGCTGCCACAGGCAGGCTACAGAGTATCGTTCGTCCCATTCGCTGGCGGTAAGCCCACAGGATCGTACGAAGATTTCGCCAACGGCTTCGCGGGCGGCAATCTTCAACCGGATCGTGCGGCGCACCGGCCAGTCGGTCTCGCGGTGGCGCCGGACGGCGCGATGTTCATCACGGATGACAAGGGTGGCCGCATCTGGCGTGTCACATACCACGCTGCACCGTGACGTAACAGAGTGAATGATCGCCGAAACGCTGACCACTCCGAGTGGTCAGCGTTTTGTGCAACCGCGTGGCAGTTACGGTGCTACGACATGAGCCGAAATTCGTCTTCCACCTGGCGCATCAGCGTCGTCGGTGAAGTCGAGTTGGGGAAGAGCAACGCGTCGCTCACACCGGTCAGCGCGATGCGCATGACCCGGAATCGTTCGGAAGCAAGAGCGTACATTTCACTGACGCCGGCCTCCTTCGCCAGCCGGTGTTTTGCCGCGAGCGCATACCCCGTTCGTCCCATCGTCTCATAGTAGTCCAGGTCTGGGCCGCCTCGACGCCAACGCCGCTCCTCGATGTGGTCGGGGAAGATGCCACTCAGCCAGAGTGCGTAGTTGCCCAGGTGAGTGCGGACCAGGAAGCTGCGCTCGGGGTTGCTGCCCTCGGTCGCGCTGAGCAGGTCTGCAAGCGTGTCGTACGTCTCATCGTCCCAGCGACTGATGTGGCGGGCCCGATCCTTCACACCGAACTCCATGAAGAGCGACGCCATGTAGTCGGCGAGAGTACGGTCCTGTTCGCCCAGGCGCGTGAGAGCGTAGCGCATCACCACATATGCGACAAGAGCGAAGGACGCGCCAGCGCCACGTTCCGTGCGAAGCAAGCCGGCGACGAGACGCGGGTCGTCAAGCAATGCGTCCATACCCTCCTGCGCCAATCGCCGTTCGCCCTCGGCGAGGTCCGCGCTTCTACCGCGCGCGATTACGTGAAGAGCCATCTGCGCGTCGTTGCGCGTGAGCGAGGCACGAACACTTGGCTGAACCACTGCGACACCTCCGAGGTGGAGAACTGTTACAGAGTATCGGCCGTAGATGTGCGGAGCATGGGATAACATACCAGATGGGCCGGACTGTGTTTGTTATACCACAGTCCGGCCCACTAAGCTCCAATACCGCTTTAGCAGTACTGATCAGCGATTGCTGCTGTTGTCCACGCGATCAGAATTGCTCGTGTTGGAATCGGTACCCGCGGTGCGCCCCTGTTTGTCGATGTCAATGCGTTCCTTGCGCAGGTCGGCTTCGACATTCTTGGTGTTTTCCGTGGCATGCTTGGTCACGACGATCTCTTCCTTTCCCACCACGCGCTTCCCAACCACAGCCTCTTCAGCCTTGAGCGGGATGCGAATGTCCTGCTCGCCGATCTCGACGTTGCGATCCGCTGCATCCCCACTGATCGCGTGGCGCTCCACCTCGATCTCCTCGTGCATGAGTGGCACGCTCTTGCTCACGTGCTCCGTCTCAACAGTCTTCTTGAGATCGACCTCACCCGCCTTTACCTGGCGCTTACTGACTACCAGCTCCTCTTCCGAGCGTGTCAGGCGGACGTTGTCCGTAGTGCTTTTGGAAGCGTCGTTGGCACCGCTGTACGCGCTGCCTACAGTGCCGCGCACATCCTTCCACGACCCGTACTGCTGCTCCATATCCTTGTTCCAGCCGCGCTTGATATCCGGCTCGATCTGGTCAAAGTTCTTGCCACGATAGTCCGGGTTCTGAGCGGCGACGTGGCCAAGCTGGTACAGCGGGCGCGCCTTGTCATACGATCCGAACCGGCCACGCGATCCACTCGCCTGCGAATCAAAATGGCTCTTGTACTGCGTGTCATTGTTCTCGGTGTAGGTCGTGGCCGCGTTGGATACTTCCTTACCGGCCCACCATCCGCCGACGGCTCCAGCGATCGCGCCGATCACCGTGCCAACCGGTCCGCCGATTGAGCCAATTGCAGCTCCCGTAACGATGCCGGATACGCCACCGACCCCCTCGCCAACCTTGCGGCCGGTGTCGGGACCGATAGCGTGGCCTGAGCTGTCACTCGTCCGGTTGTCGAGATTATCCTTTTTGCGATTGTCCATGTGAGACTATCCTCCGTTCGTTTGATGAATTGAGATGCTGTTAGCGGGAGGCGTCTGCGCCCGAGTCGTCACGGCCACGTTCTTTGCTGCGATCGACGTCGATCTTTTCCTTACGCAGGTCCGCCTCGACCGTCTTGTCTTCCGAGACAGCGTGCTTCTTAATGACGAGCTCTTCCTTCACCACCGCGCGCTTCTGCACGACGGCCTCTTCCTCGGTCAGCGGGATCCGAATCTCGTCGTCGCCGTTGATCGATGCGGAGTTATCGCCGGCCTGATCCGCGCGGATCGGGCGACGCTCGATGGTCACCTCTTCTCGGCGCAGCGTAACCGGCTGGCTCACGTGCTCCGTCTCGACACTCTTGTGAACATCGACTTCACCGCCCTGCACCTGACGCTTGCCGATCTCGAGCTCCTCTTCTGAGCGCGTGACGCGGGCTTCGTTGGCTTCTTTTTGTTGATCGCGTGAGCCGAAGAACCGGTTGTCGTCGAAGTGATGAGTGGCGTAGTAGTCCGCGCCTGCCGTTGCGGCTCCTGTCGCTGCCACCGCTGTCTCACCGCGACCGGGCATATGGCTGAGAATGGAGTCTTCATAGCTGCGCGTGATCTCGCCGTGATTGAACGTCGGGAGTGCCGCAAGCTGTGTCTCAGTCATCGAGCCCAGCATGACGTTGTTGTCGTTGTCGTCCAACTGTGCCGCTCCGACCGGGATCAGCACGTCGTGGTCGTCATTTGCTCTGATCGCGTCCTTGTCCAGCTTGATGTCGAGGTAGCGCGTGCGCATCTGGCCTGTGTCCACGATCAGATCGTGCACCTTGCCCACCTTCTGCCCATTCGACGCCATCACGTCCCAACCGCGCGGATCCGGATAGCCCTCGGCCACCTGGAAATCGCCAAGATCGCCGAGCGCGGCGACGCGTGGTGTGTTGTCCGGCATGTTACGGTCGTTGTCCTGTCTTGTGGTATCGCGTTCGTCCATTTGTAATTTCCCCGTCGCGTGTGTTGCGTGGCCGCGTCTGTGATATGAATGCTGAATACGTTCTGAGCTAGCAGTTCTGCATTACCAGTTCGGTGCTACCAAGTGGTGATTACGGAGTCGTGCCGGGTCCAGGTCTACCCGCTGGCGGTGTGCCAGGTGCCGGTGTGCCAGGTGCCGGTGTACCAGGAGTAGTGGTCCCAGGTGGTGTAGCGGTAGCAGGTGTCGCGGTACCAGGAGCAACCGTGCCAGGCGCAGGCGCGACGTACGGTGTCGTCACGGTGCCGGTGCTGTCTGTCATCGTTGTGGCGGCAGGGACAGTATCACGATTCCGGGCGAACAGGAACCATGCAATCGCCAGGATGACAATTAGGCCGATGATCCACGGCCAGATATTGGTACCTGTCTTCCGCTGGATTGGAATATCAGCCATGGTGGGCCTCCAAGTGTTTCGCGAGGCTGGCGAGTCGCGTTGGCGCGACAGAATGGGACAGGCGGTTCATCGGCAAGCTCCCTCTATCAAGAGGCTCCGCGGCGTTTTACGGTGTCCCGTCAGGCACTGCGAGTTTAAAGGCTCAGTGAGCTGCGGTCGCTCTGCGCCACTCCGCGCCGTTACATGCGGGACACTATCTGCTCGCTACAATTGGCAAGCACCGTTCCGAACCGTTCAACGAACCCGTATTCTTCGGCGCGACACCGCGCGGATGCAAGCAAGGACCTGCCGTCGGCAGGTCCTTGAGGCACGCGTGCGGCACAGTCAGCTATCCAATCAACCGCCCGTTGCTGCAGCGCGACGGACGGCCGTGGGCGGGAGCGTCCCATTCAGGCGCAGATAGATGGCCGCGGCGCTGTAGTGATCGTACCAATCGCCCGTGAGGCCGAGCGTCGCCGCCGCGCGCGATACCTGACGCCCGCCAAAGAACGGCACCATCTCGCCCATTCTGGAATCTGCGACCGGTGCAAGAGCCGTCGTGCAGAACGCGAACGATTCCTTGATGCGCGTGACCAGTACATCCTTGGTGTCGCTCTCCTGGAGCTTGGTCCGCTCGGGCGCCTTCGTCCCCGAGATCGTTCCGCACATGAAGTCGTTCGACCCGGCGACGTGTAGCACTAGCTGGCCGAAGCTCATCTGCGCCGGAGTGGGCTTGAATCCGTACTTGTCGGCTGGCATCGCCTCAGCCGCAGCCACAAGATTGCGCTGGGCACGCTGCAGCTCCATGCGCAGGGCGTCAGACACTGGGTTCCCAGCCTGTTGAGACAGCGCCGGAGACGCGGCGCAGCAAGCGGCCAGCACTGAGCCGCAGAGAAATGATCGCATTGAGACATTCCTGGTTGATGGGGGCCGGAAAACTTCGCTATCCATGGCTATCTAAGGTGCAGCCACGCGCAGCAGCATCGCAAGGGAGCGGCCCGACGCGGGCACGAACTCCGCATTAGCTTGGGGATCACATGCCCGAACCAACTCAGCAGAACGCGCCACATACAAACACAGCGCGCCCGCGGCCCATCAGGCCCATCGCCGTTCTCTTCGATCTGGATGGCACCCTCATTGACTCCATCGGCCTCCTGCTCGCCAGCGTGCGGCATGCGTTCGATGGATTTCCCGGGCGATCGCCCACAGACGAGGAGTGGGTCGCTGGAATCGGTACTCCGCTGGCCAAACAGATGCGCGAATTCTGTGACTCCGATACGCAGGTGGAGGCAATAACCGCTCGCTACCGCACGTACCAACGCGAGGCGCACGATCGCCTCACTACCGCCTACCCGGGCACGCTGGACGTCCTCGGAACGCTCGCGGCAGCCGGGCACCCAATGGCCATCGTTACCAGCAAGTCCAACGAGATGATGCACAGAGGTCTGGACTACACCGGCATCGCTCCCTTCATGACGAGCACCATCGGGTGCGACTCGTGCACTCTCCACAAACCAGACCCGTTCCCGGTCCGGCTAGCCCTCCAGCAGCTCGGCTACGGCGAGCACGAAGCGGTCTTTGTGGGCGATTCGCCCCACGACGTCAATGCCGGCAACTCTGCCGGAGTGGCCACCATCGCCGCAATGTGGGGGCCGTTCAGCCGCGAGCAGCTGCAGCGCGCCAATCCGGCGCACTACCTCGAATCGATCGCGGAGCTTCCGGCGTTGGTCCAACGAATCCAGCGCCAGCTCGTGGTGTAGTAAGTAATATTCAACGCAACTTTCCTCCTTCTGGAGTTGATTCGATGGGCTTCTCCCTTCCCGCCACCACAGGTCTAGTACGAACTGGCGAGGAGCGCGCGACGTTGGTC
>JBPCQO010000227.1:0-8352 GCA_050998035.1 Gemmatimonadaceae bacterium
GGCGTGATGAAACCAAAACCCTTTGCGTCGTTGAACCACTTCACCTTACCGGTCGTACGCATTACACCTAACTCCTGAAATAGAAACTTGCCTGGGAGCGGAATTAAGCCACGACCCTGACAATAGCGCGGGCAATCAGATCCCCCGCACGGATCCCATAGGCCGATCCTATGCTGGGCCGAAAATATCTATGGCCTGGAAAAAAGGCAATAGCGAATGTTTACAGCGGCCTCGATCAATCGATCGGACATCGGAAATGACCCAGAGTCCCGCGGAGACTACCTGAGATCATGGCGCTCCACTCACCCTGAATCCCTGAATGTAGTACTCCGTTTCGCCGAAGCAGGTACCGGGCACACCCTTGTGCAGAGCGTAGTTGAGTGTGACCTGCTTGCCACCAACCAGCTCCAGCGCCCGCGCCACAGAGTCGTCGCGGACGGTGAAATTGAACGTCTGAGATGGTGCGCCGGCCACCGGCACCGTCGCAAGTTCTCCTTCCCACGTCTTGCACAGCCACCCTGTGTTGGAAAGCTTCTGCACGTGGCCCGTGCGCTCGCCACTTGAGTAGACGTAGCCCAGCGATGCCCAGACCCACAGCGCGGAACCGACCACTACGATCAGGACGAGAGCGAGAACGACCTTGAGCAGAAGGCGCCGACCCCACCTCCCTCCGCTTCCGGGTGCTGGCATCGTGGGCATTGCCGTCGTCGATGAAGTCATGCTGGCGCTGTATTGCAATTATTTTTCCACGATGCCCTTTCAACCGCGCAAGCCGACCGTTACGACCATGGTCGGGCACGTCCCGGTGGGGTCCGGCCACCCCGTGGTCGTGCAGTCCATGACCAACACCGACACCGCCGACGCGGCGGGAACTGCCGACCAGGTCGCGCTCCTCGCCGCCGCGGGATCACAGCTCGTGCGCGTGACGGTCAACAACGAGGCTTCGGCTGCCGCGATACCGGAGATCGTGCGCCGGCTCGCCGACGTCGGTATCGACGTCCCCATCGTTGGTGATTTCCACTACAACGGGCACCTCCTGCTGGCCAAGTACCCGGAGACGGCCCGCGCGCTCGCCAAGTACCGCATCAACCCCGGTAACGTGGGCGGTAAGCGGCGGGACGACAACTTCCGCACCATCGTCCAGATCGCGGTTGATAACGACAAGCCGGTACGCATCGGCGTGAACTGGGGATCGCTGGATCAGGATCTCCTCACGACGATGATGAACGAGAACGCTGTTTCCACCGACCCGCGTACCGCGCGCGACGTGTACATCGAAGCCATGCTTGAGAGCGCGCTTCGCTCCGCTCGTCTGGCCGAGGAGACGGGGCTTGGACACGACCGAATCCTCCTATCCGCCAAGGTGTCCGGTGTGCAGGATCTGGTCGATGTGTACCGGCGGCTGGCTGCACGTTGCGACTATCCGCTGCACCTCGGCCTCACCGAGGCCGGGCTCGGCATGAAGGGGATCGTCGCCAGTACAGCGGGGCTGTCCATTCTCCTGAGCGAGGGGATCGGCGACACCATCCGCGTATCACTCACGCCCAAACCGGGCGGCGACCGCAGTGAAGAGGTACTCGTGGCGCAGCAGATTCTGCAATCGCTCGGGCTGCGTTCCTTCGCACCGCAAGTAACGTCGTGCCCCGGCTGTGGGCGCACCACGTCCACGTTCTTCCAGCACATGGCGGAAGACATCCAGACGTATCTGCGCGAGCAGATGCCTATGTGGCGCGCGCACTATCCGGGTGTAGTGGAGATGAAGGTTGCCGTGATGGGGTGCATTGTCAACGGGCCGGGCGAGAGCAAGCACGCGAACATTGGTATCTCCCTTCCGGGTACGTTCGAAGATCCCAAGGCCCCCGTATACATCGACGGCAAGCTCGCGCTCACGCTTAAAGGCGACAGCATCGTGCCAGAGTTTCTGCAGCTGTTGGAAGATTACGTCGCACGTACCTATGGCGAGGCGAGCAGCACGATCAGTAGCGATATCCGTAGCAACGTTCCAGCGATCGTCTAAACTCGACACTCATGACTGTCCAGCGCGCGGCGTGCCTCAACTGTGGTTCGCTGATCACGGGAGAGTACTGCGCGAACTGCGGCCAGCGCGACATCGAGCCGCGCATCTCCGTGCGCGAAATGGCGCACGAGCTTGCAGCCGAGCATTTCGGACTTGATTCAAAGGTCGCGAGCACCATCGGCACGCTTATCCTGCACCCCGGCCGGCTAACGTGCGACTTCTTCGATGGTCGTCGCGCGCGCTACATACCGCCGCTGCGACTATATATCTGGACGAGCGTCCTCTTCTTTCTCCTCTTCGCGGCAACTCGAAGCGACAGTAAGAACAGAACCGCGGTGAGCTCCATGTCGCGCGTGAGCATGATAACCGATACAGCCAAGCTAGACGATTCGGTCACCAAGCAGCGGATGCAGCACAAAGTCGAGAAGGCGCTGACTGCCGGCCCGGGTGACAACGCTGTCGTGCGCTATTTCAAGCAGCGCTCTCTCACTCGCATGCACGACGCGATACAGGACCAGCAGAGCGTGATGCACGCAGCGCGTGAGTCTTTCACGCACCGCTTGCCGGACGCGATATTTCTGCTACTGCCGCTCGTCGCACTAATTCTTTACGCACTGTATCACCGCTCAGGTCGATATTACGCCGAGCATCTCGTTTTCGCGCTACACGTGCAGTCATTCACGTTTATCGCGCTCACGGCTACTCTACTGCCATGGTCGTGGATAGCGCCGTTGGTGTGGATCTGGCTCGCTGTCTATCTGTTCATGTCGATGCGCACGGTCTATGACGAGGGTAGGACGCGTACGGGGGCTAAGTTCGTCGTGCTTACCTCATCGTACGGCCTGGCACTCGGCGCGGGGATGACGGTTCTGGCTGTGATTGTGTTTCTGTTCGGGTGAGCAGAGGTGCTATCGCGCGAATCGCACCAGTATCTGCTCCAGTCCGCGCTCATCATCCATATCGAACGTCGCCACATGCTCCGAGTCCACGTCGAACACGGCTATGAGCTCACCGGCCGCGTTGGTCACCGGCAGTACGATCTCGGAGCGCGATCGACCGTCGCACGCGATGTGACCGGGGAAGGTGTTCACGTCTTGGACGATCATCACCTTTCGCTCGGCGGCGGCGGTGCCACACACGCCGCGACCAAAGGAAATCTCCAGGCAGCCGAGTGTTCCCTGGTATGGGCCCACCCTCAGCAGGGCGTTCGTCTCCACTACGCGGTAGAATCCGGTCCACAGGAAACCGAATGCGTAATGCACCAGTGCGCTGACGGTGGCCATCTCCGCGATTGTATCGTCCACACCGGCGAGCACGGCATCGATGTGCGTGGCCAGCTCTCGGTATGCTTCGGACTTTGGTAGGTCGCGGAGGTCCAGCGTTGCTTCAGCCATCCGTCAAAGCTAGACCGTTACTTGAAGATTCCGAAGTGGCCGAGCACGTACCAGAGAATGATGAAGATGACTATTGTGCCGCAGCCACAGCCACCCCCACCAAGCTTCTTGGCACCGTAGCCGGCTGCCAGACCGCGCAAAAGTTTGCTCATGGGCTGGATGCACGCATGGACCGTACCTCGCCTGGTTTGTGCTGTACTTGCAAGCGTGACTGACAAGCCGATTAGCGAGCTGGTCGCCCTCACTCCCACCGGTCTGTACCTCCCAGACGCCGATCTGTATCTGGACGCGCGCAACGCTCCCAGGACGGTCTTTGTGTCGCATGCGCACTCGGATCACTGCTCCGAGGCCGCGCAGATTCTGTGTACGCCGGCGACTGCCTTCCTGCACCAGCTACGGCGCGGCTGCCGCCGTTCCATCACCCTGCCCCTGGGCGAGCCACTCATCGCCCACAACGCCACCGTCACGCTTCAGTCCGCCGGTCACGCACTCGGCGCGGCGATGTTGGTAGCAGAGTCGGCACGCGGACGCGCTGCGTACACGGGAGACTTCAAGCTGCGGCACAACCCGTTCACACCGCAGGCCACCATTCCGCGCTGCGATACACTGGTGATGGAGTGCACTTTCGGCGATCCGCGCTACGTGTTTCCGCCGGACAACGAGATATACGACCGTCTCTTTTCATTCGTGGACGACGCGTTGGCCAACGATGTCGTCCCGGTGCTGCTCGCGTATGCCTTAGGAAAGGGGCAGGAGGTGTTGCATCATCTCACGGCGCGCGGCTACGACGTGATGGTCCACGGCGCCATCGCAAAGATTTGCGGCGCGCACGTGGAGCTCGGCTATCCATTCCCCGGCCCCGGAACGTGGACGCGCTACCGCGCGGGAGAGATCGGGCGGCGCGTCCTGCTTACAATCCCCAGCACTCGGAATGCGCCGATGGTCCAGCGGCTCCCGGCCAAGCGCATCTGTCACCTCACGGGTTGGGCGCTACATCCGGGCGCACACAACATGTACCGCGGCTGTGATCTGGTACTCCCGCTGTCCGATCACGCGGATTGGAATGAGCTGGTGCGAACCGCTACTGAGAGCGGCGCCAGCAAGGTCTACACCGTGCATGGTAATGCCAGCTTCGCTGCGCGCCTGCGCGTAATGGGGATTGATGCCGAGCATCTGGCGGACCATCCATCAATCACTCAACTGGCCGAGGACGAGCCGGAGCCGATAGACGCTGGAGGAGCGCAGCTGGGATTGGGATTTGGTGGGTGAGCTGCTTGGCCCATGTTTCACCGGTCCTGCTAAATCGTCCTCACGAAGACCGAACCGCTATTGATTCCAGCGCCTCTCCAGGCGAACCCGTCCAAGCCCTCGCATCCAATGAAGTTGCATAGAGCTCAGCTTCTCGCATTCGTCATCACCAGCGTTGTCGCAGCCGGTGTACAGGCCCAGACCCCTGCAATCCCTGTCCATCTCTTGGGAAGCTGGCGCGCTGACACACCGCTACCTAGCGGAGTCGTTCAGACCTTCCGCTTCGGCGCGGATGGCAGCTTTGATCTGATCCTGGCCGTCGCCGTGGAAGGTCAGTATCGCGTGGACGTGAACAAGCTCATCGAGACCGTCACGCTCCCTGGTACCGGTGTGGCCGGAACGGATACCGCCGCGGTGCTCCTGCGCGGCGACTCGCTCGTTCTGGGTGGCGCATCTGCATCCGGTGGTAAGACTCTACGCCGCCCGCCGTCAGCTGCGACGCCCGCGGGGAAGGAAATCCTCGGCGACTGGGTGATAATGCTCCCCAACGGAATGGCCGCGAGCTATCGCTTTGATCCGGATGGCACCCTCCACATCCGGGCACAGGTGAGCGACGAGCGCGGCACGTACACGGTGAAGGGGAATACACTGCGTCTGACTAGCGAGCGCACGTTTCAGGTCCCAGCCACTACTGCCTTCTCGGTCAGCGACAGCGTACTCACACTCACTCCGCCGAGTGGACAGGGCGCACGCGGATTCCACAAGGTTAGCACGCGGTAGTAGTGAGCAAGTAGCCCACACTTTGCAGTAGCACTATGGCTTTCTCGATCGCACAGATCGTCCGTGCCGGAGTGCTGATGGAATTCGGGTCGTTCTTGTTCTCTAGTTGGCTGTCCATCGCGCGCATCCTGATCGTCGGCGCTCCGATCTACGTCGCGCTGCTGTTGATTCTGCAGGTTGTGGGCAAGCATGCGCTGGCGAAATCAAATGCCTACGGGCTGGTCATCACCACCGCACTCGGCTCAACTCTGGCATCGGCCATTGTGACTAAGCAGGTTACGTTGATTGACGGTACGCTCGCGATCGGCCTTATGTTGGGCCTCCAGTACCTGGTCTCCACCCTTATCACGAGATACGACTGGGCTTCGCGATGGTTCACGGCCAAGCCGTCGCTTGTGGTGTGGGAGGGCAGAATGCTCTGCGATGAACTGCAAAAGGATCGCCTGACAGTGTCGGATGTGCTCTCCGCCATCCGGCAGCGCGGATTCAGCTCAGTTGAGGACGTTGGCGCCGTTGTGCTGGAAGCCAATGGCACGCTCAGTGTGATTGCGGAGCTGAATGGAACCCGGTCAGCACTGGCAGACTTACCAGTGAGCAAGGCGATTCCCGCAAGGGAACCGAGAGAAGCGGCCGTCAGCGGCTCTCCCACGTGATAGCGCTGGAGTGATGTACGGCTCACACGTCGCTCAGCTCAACCGCGGGTTTTCCTCCTCCCACAGCACTATCCCGTGCACCATTCGCCCAACTCCGCGCAGGCTCTTCAACTCCGCGCGCAGCTCGGCAAGTCTGGTGTAGCCGACGCGTGCGCATACCACCACGTCGGGCGCTGGGATGATCGTGTTGGACGCCAGCTGCACGTAGCTCGTTGGCGCGGAGATGACGATGAAGTCGTATCGGCGCTCCATTCTCGCCAACGTCTCGCGCACATCTCTCACCACTTCACCAGGTGCGTGTGCCAGCCTTCCCTTCCCGCTCGGCAGAACGTCGAGTGGGCGGTCGCGACCGATAGTTGTAGTGACTACCGACTCCAGTAGCGCAGACGTGCCCGCAAGGACACCCGTCAGTCCGGGGTCCGATTTAATCCTGAGCACCGATGCAACAGCATTGGATGCCGGATCAGCATCTATCAGCAGCGTGCTGCGGGCCTCGTAAGCAGCCACGGCCGCCAGGTTGGAAGCAACCGTTGCCACCACGGCTGGAATGTCGCCAGTCACCGTTACCACCGGAATGCTCGCGCCCGTCGCCGCGAGATGCAGGTACAGTGTGCGGTAGCTCTCCGAGATGATGTCGATCAGTGGTGGTGCCTCGACATCCGCCTGTCTCCGTGCGCGCTCCACGATGTTGCTTGGCCGGATCACCGCAAGCACCCGAACACCGGATACCGCCTCTCCCTCGCGCACATGCGCGACACGGGGATGCTGCACCTCACCGCCGAACGCGACGCCGAAACCGACAGCGAGTGCAATCACCAACGCCGCTCCCAACATCGCGATGGGTGGCGCTCCCACGTTCGCGAGGTCGCGCGCGCGAGTCGACGCGGCATTGATCCTCCCGTTCAGCGCTCGCATGGAGTCGAGCTGGTGGATCGCGTCCTGCAGATCGAGCTGTTGCTTTGCGAATGCCAACGTCAGGCGCATCGTGTCAACGTGTACCGATGGCGTGGGCAGTGGTGGCGGCGGCAACAATGGCGCGATGCGCGCGCGCAGCTCGGATCGCTTCTCGGCGGCAGCGTCGCGGATTGAGCGACCGAGTTCGTTTACCCGTGCTGTGAGCGCAACGTAGATCGGGTCGCCCGCGCCAAGTGCACCGAACGGCGCCCTCAACTTGTCCACCTGATCCAGCGAGTCGAGCCACACGCGTACACGCGGATCAGCTCTCAACGCTGGTGAATCGCCGAGTCCTCTGAAGGCTGGTGGAAGCGGCGATTCGGAGGCGCGAGTCATCGCCGTGGTCAGCGATATAAGCAACGCATTGAGTGAGTCACGCTCAGCCTTGAGTTCTGGCGAAAGCGTATCAACGGGTGCCGGGGTTGGCGTCGCGCGGCTGATGAGCCGCGCCGCGACGAGGCTCGAGTCGGTTTCCCGGAGCGCACCCTGCGCGCGCGCGCGTGCCTGCCCCGCCACTGCGGTATCGGCACGCGGCTCGATGGATGTCGTCATGCTGCGGGCGACCCTCGTGGCCTCACGCGGGATCAGGATGAGCCCGATTAGCACCGTGACAAAAGCCAGCCCCGTTGCAGTGCTCACGAGCGCGCGGCGCCGCATTGCGTTACGTGCCCGCGCGGCCAACCAGAGGTAAGAAGGATTAGCGGCCATCTCCCTCTTTATCGGCGTCTTCGTCTCGGACTGCCAGAAATGCCATAATCGCCATTTGAGTACCGGTGAAGATAGCCCGGCATCCCCCGCACCCGCGACATGGAATGAGTTTCGACGAGGCACGAATACGTCTCGGGATGTTCCACAAATAACGACAGGCCCCGCTGTACAGCGGGGCCTGTCGTTTGTCTACAGATCTACAGCCTTACTGGCTGAATCCCTACTGAACCGTGATCGTCTGCTTCATACCCAGCGCGAGATGGGGTGTGCAGTGAGCCTCGTACGTGCCCGGCTTGACCTTGGCGAAGGAGATCGTATAGGTCTCGTTCGGCTGCGTGAGCAGTGGGCTGGAGAGAGGGGACGCAGTGTTCGGCATGTTTGCATTCAGCTGCGGCTGAACATCCGCCGGAATCTGAGCGGGATCAAACGTGATGTTGTGTGGGCCGCCGCTGACGTTGACGTACTTGATCCCGTCGCCTTCCTTGACCGTAATGGTGGCCGGCTCATAGCGATAGCCCTTCTCATCGCCGATCATCTTGACTTCGTGCACAGTGCCCGTGATGGGCGCCGCTGCTACCGCGCCCGCGGCGGGTGCACC
>JBPCQO010000258.1:0-8728 GCA_050998035.1 Gemmatimonadaceae bacterium
ATCCTTCAACTTGGCGTCAACCGCATCGGCGGTACGCATCTCTTCAACCCCAAGCCGCGTAAGCTCGGCGCGCATCGGGGCAACTAGGCGTTCATCATACATGGTCTGGGTCCTGTGATGGTTCAGACTGAAAGGTAATCAGGGGGGCGGAGGTCGTGGATCGCCGCGACCAGCGCGGCAACCTCGAATGACTCATGGGTAGCTCTCCACGAGCCCGCTCGCAGGGACTGCTGAGCCGACGTTTCCGACCTGAGACATCTTCTACTTTCGCTCCCGTTATGAGTGCTGGTCGGCGATCCGCTGGAAAATAGCCCGAGCCTGTGTGATCGCCGCGTGGAACCAGTCGCGTTCAGCGGGAGTGCGCCACGATCCAGCCACCCAGGGGGCTCGCGACGGAGTCGTCAAAGACCATCCGCAGGGAGTCTGGCGCATTCACCGTGCGCGCGACCCTGCCATTGACGATGATGTACTGGCCGAGATGGACTAGCCGGATCTGATAATCGGATACGGAATCCGATCAGAGCGGGTAAAGTATACCCAGTCTCTAACAACACAAGTTTGTAGCTGCCTATCTGGACTCGAACCAAAAAGTACAACCGAGGTGAGGCAATGCTATCCATGTCTGAGGAACCAACTTACCATGCGTAAGCTCGGCACGATCCTACCCGTAATGTTGATCCTGGCCGGATGTTATGCTGCGTACAAACGCCCTTCCGTCTTGCTCGATCCTGGGAGTTCCGCGCTCGAGGAGCGCGCACCCGAACGGTTCGACGTGCGATTCGAGACGAGCCAGGGCCCCGTACTGCTCGCGGTGGAGCGCGATTTGGCGCCGTACGGGGTAGATCGGTTCTACACCCTGGTGTGCCACGGCTTTTACGACGGACAACGGTTCTTCCGTGTGCGAGCTGGTTTCATCGCGCAGTTCGGGCTTAGCGGCGACCCCGCTGTCATCGCCGCGTGGAAGCACAGGGCAATGCCCGACGACCCGGTCCGCGAGACCAACGCGCGAGGCACACTTGCGTACGCGATGACAGGCCCTGATACACGTACCACGCAGATCTACATCAATCTTGTAGACAACCCAAAGCTCGATGCGCAGGGCTTCGCCCCGTTCGCCAGGGTGACGAGTGGCATGGATGCCGTCCTTCGCCTGTACGCGGGCTACGACGAGTCAGCCGGCGGCGGTGTTCGTGCCGGAAAGCAGGGTGCGATTGAAGCCGGCGGCAACGTATACCTCGCACGAAACTTCCCTCGTCTCGACTACATCAAGCGTGCGGTTATCGTTCAGCTGCAGCCAGGCATGCGAAAGGCACCGATCCGAGTCGAGTAGCTCATGGCATTCTTCCTGATGTAATCGCCCACGTACCAGATCGTGCAGTCGTCGGTCGGATCGATCGCCGTCTGGGTGTAATCTTCCCAGCGCAGTGTGTTCGTCTGCGCAGCCTCGCCCTCGGCGAGCACTGTTTCGCGCAATGTAAGGACTCCCGTGGGATCACCGGAGAGTCGTCCCGCAAAGCGCTGGCCGACAAAATTCGGTGAGCCGCCAAAGGAATATCCGATGCCGATATTTCCCCGGGCATCGATCGCCGGACTGCCGAGCCAGCGGTAGAAGCCACCGGGAGCATACGTGCCCTGCTGGTATAGCTTGACATTGCGTTTTCCATCCAATCGGAATTCGTACCAGCGCACGCCACCACCACCCGCCGACGTGTTCACCGAATGCAGCGCGACGAGCGACTCTCGATTGCCGATGCGCCGATATACCAGTCGTGCCATCAGCTTGTCACCCTGGGCATCGAGGCGCCGATCCGTCCCTGGCTGGGGCACGCAGCTCGTGAGCTGGCCATCGCACAGGTAGTGATACGGCGCGACAGCAATTTTTACCGGGCCGTCCACCCTGGTCCGGGACGGATCGCTCCAGTCCACGTGGAACTTCCACACGTAGATACCATCATCTTCCATGACCTTTTTCAACTGCGTTCCGCCGGCCGCCATCATAATGTTCGGCGCACCGGTGGCTGGGAGCTGCTTGCCGTTGATGTCCGCGTTATTCAGGAAGTTCGCGCCGTCGATGATGACGCACTGCTCGGTCGCGTCCTCACCTTTGAGCATCTTTGCGCGGTCGGCAACGCACGCCTGCTTCTGGATCACGTCGTCTCCGCTGCTGCTCGGGACGTAGTAGCCGTCGGGCCAGATGGCAGGGCGCGGATAGTCGGGGAACAGCGGCCGAATGAATTCGTAGCGGTAGTACGGCCCGAACGGATCTGACCCGGTGCTCACGGCGTAGCACATCCCGTAGGAGCCCTGCTCGGGTGACCCCGTTGGCTTGGGTCGCGGTCCTTCCGGAATTGGTTTCGGAGGCGTCGGTGCTACTGAAGGTGGCTGGTACAAACGTTCGGCGGCACCGGGCTGTCCCGTGTGTGCAGCCTGGCTTCGCTGCGCCGGCTCGCCCGAGCGTCCGGGGGTAGGCTCGCCTTGCCGAAGAGGGCTACGCGAGAAGATTGGCATCACTATGAGCCAGCGTCCGGCGAGCTGGTCGTAACGCACGACGGCATCGCCGTTGTCGTGCGCCTCGCACGCGCCGCCGAAGCCCCTGAAGACATTATTCGTGGCAACGGGGCCGTAGAGCACCTTCCCCGTGGTATCGAACTGCCGCCCTTTCTTGCTAAAGATCGCCATGCGTGCATTCACGATTTGCACGATGTGATCTGGCCCAACTGAAAGAGCATTGTCGGACGGATTTCGCAGCGAGGCGTTGCCTTGTGGTCCCACGAAATCGGTGCCAAGCCCGGTAAAGCTCGTCACCAGCATTGCTGGTGGCCGAGTGCCGGGGGAGGTCTGCTCCACCGGGGCCGATCCGGACGGAGTAGTCATTGCCGGATGCACCGCGGTTGTATCGCGCGGCGCCACCTCGTCCCCATCAGTTTCGGGCGCCAGTGCTTGAGACGGGATCTCGCGATTAGGATCGCGAATGTCGCGCGTTGCAATGTCGCGCGTTGATCGGTCTCGAGGAGCTATATCCGCCATACGGGCGAGCGGCTGCGACACGTCGTGCGCGATTGAGTGATTGACGGTAACGGCCCCGCCTCTCCCGTTCCCCTGCCCACCCAGCGCTGCAGAGCCGACTCCTCCGGAATGCGCGCAGGCTACGACGAGCGCCGTGAGGCCGAGGGTGCTCGCGAGAGCGCTGAGACTGCGGGGCTTGTTAGTCATGAGGCGTATTGAGAGGTGGACAGGAGCGCGGCCATCCGATTATGGATACATTATCCAATATAGCACGGGTCGGCAAGTTCATTGCTTACGACCTCAACTGCTCCACCGCTACGCCGCCTGTCCACACGGTACTTGCGCCCGTCTGGAGAGATTCGGATATTGTATCCACGTTTTCTATTGGCTGAACGTCCGGATGGACGAGGTGGGCCGCGTTCACATGGCAATACCGCCGGTTCGAGTCGCACCCTGAGAGACGATGATGCGCGCATTCACTCTGTTGCTGTTTGGGCTCGCCTTGAGCGCCATGCCACTCGCCGCAACGGATACTTACCCGCGACAACAAGGGGTGGACGTACAGCACTACCGCTTTGCCCTGGCGCTGAACGATTCCACCGACGAGATCGCCGGTGAGACAACGGTGACCGTCCGGTTCACCAAGACCGGCCTCACAGGTTTCTTCCTGGACCTGGCCACGACCGCGAGTGGCAAGGGTATGACCGTGACCGGTGTCACGAGCGATAGCGCCGCGCTCCGCTACACGCACGCCGGCAATCACCTGACGATCGCGCTACCCACAGTCACCAGAGCTGGCGAGCTGCGCCGATTCACGATCCTCTATCATGGAGTTCCCGCCGGCGGTCTCTACATCGGCCTCAATCGTTACAAGGAGCGCGCATTCTTCTCCTGGAACTGGCCCGACAAGGCACGGCAATGGCTTCCGATGATCGATCATCCGTCCGACAAGGCGACCAGCGAGTTCGTCATCACCGCACCGGCCAGATACGCTGTCGTGGCGGATGGCCTCCTTCAGGAAGAGGCGCTACTCGGCGACGGTCGCAAGCTGACTCACTGGAAGCAGTCCGTTCCGATCGCTTCCTGGCTCAACGCCATCGGCGTCGAACAGTTCGCCGTGCACCACGCCGGTATGGTCAAAGGCGTGGAGCTGCAGACGTGGGTTGCACACCAGGACCGCGACAACGGGATCACGACATTCGAAGAGCCAGCTCGGCAGGCGATGGAATTCTATAGCGAGCACATCGGGCCCTACTCGTACGAGAAGCTGGCGAATGTCTCCGCCGCGTTCGGCGGAGGCGGTACCGAGCACGCGAGCGCCATCTTCTACGGTGAGAAGGTCGTGAGCAACGTTCCCGCCACCGCGATCGTCGCGCACGAAGTCGCGCATCAGTGGTTCGGCGACTCGATCACTGAGAGTGATTGGGACGATGCGTGGTTGAGCGAAGGCTTCGCCACGTACTTCACACTCCTGTTCACCGAGCACTACTCCGGCCGCGATGCGTTCGTCGCCGGTCTCGTGCGCGCCCGCGCCACCGCGCTCGGTGCAGAGAAGCGGCTCAACGAGCCGGTCGTACACCGGAACATCTCGGACCTGCGTGGCGTCATCCCGCCGCTGGTGTATCAGAAAGGCGGCTGGGTACTGCACATGCTTCGCGCGCAGCTCGGCACCGACACATTCTGGAACGGGGTTCGCGAATACTACGCGCGCTACCGCAACTCCAACGCCTCGACGGACGATCTTCGCCGCGTGATGGAAGAGGTGTCGGGCCAGAAGCTCGATTGGTTCTTCGATCAGTGGCTGAACCGCAACATGTCACCTTCGCTCGACGGCCGGTGGTCCTACGACACTGCGGCGAAGAAGATCTCGATCGATCTGGCGCAAACACAAGCGGGTGCTGCTTACCGACTCCCCCTCGAGATCGAAATCCTGGGGGACAGTGCTGGTGTCGCACCGCAGATCACGAAAGTAGAGATGACAGCACTGAAGCAGCACTTCGATATTCCCGCGAACAGAGCGCCTAAGGATGTGGTCCTCGATCCCAACACCTGGGTGCTGATGAACCCACCCAGCTTCGTGAAGCGATAGTCAAGCCTCGAACTCCTCCTGCCCCATTGGCCACATGAAGATCACAGCGATCCGCGCATATCAGATAGACCTCCCTCTCCACGACGGCAGCTACAAATGGTCCGGCGGGAACTCCATCTCCGTATTCGATTCGACTGTCGTCGCCGTCGAGACCGACGGGGGTCTTGTCGGCTGGGGTGAAATCTGTCCACTCGGACCGGCGTACCTGCCCGCATACGCCCACGGCGCGCGCACCGGTATCGCTGAACTGGCTCCGCAGCTACTCGGCGCCGACCCACTCGCGCTCGGCGAGCTGAACGAGCGCATGGACTCCGCGATGCATGGCCATCCCTACGTGAAATCCGCAATCGATATGGCGTGCTGGGATCTGCTGGGGAAGGTGAGCGGACTACCAGTCGCGATGCTCATGGGCGGCCACGTCGGGGATGATTTCGCCCTGTATCGCGCGATCTCGCAGGATTCACCGGAGCACATGGCGAAACGAATCGCCGAGTATCGCAAGGAAGGCTACCGTAAGTTCCAGCTGAAGGTCGGCGGATATCCCGACACAGACATCGAGCGTATTCGTGCTGCCGCCGATGAGCTCACGACGGGCGATGTGCTGGTCGCCGACGCCAACACCGGCTGGACCCAACACGCGGCGATCCGCGTCGTCGACGCTGTGCGCGATGTCGATGTCTACATCGAGCAGCCGTGTCTCACCTACGAGCAGTGCCTGTCTGTTCGCCAGCATACCGATCGCCCGTTCATCCTCGATGAGGTCATCAATGGCGTAGACATGCTCGTTCGCGGACTCGCGGATCACGCCATGGACGTGATCAATCTGAAGATCTCGAAGGTCGGCGGGCTCACGAGAGCGCGGCAGATCCGCGATCTCTGTGTCTCATTTGGCATCGCGATGACGATAGAGGATGCATGGGGCGGCGACATTACCACCGCGGCCATCGCCCACCTTGCGCACAGCACCCCCGAGCGTTTCCTCTTTTCGTCGACCGACTTCAACTCCTACGTCACTGTCGACTTCGCCGACGGCGCCCCACAGAGAAACCACGGTCGCCTCGCCGCGTCACGCGAGCCGGGACTTGGAGTACGACCGAAGATGGATCTGCTAGGCAAGCCATTGGTCGACGTGCACGCCTGATCACTGGCTCGCTGGCATCCTGAGCTGCACCTTGCTCAGTCCAGGCTGCGCCATCAGTGGCTCGATGTCCTCCACCTCGACCGGCACGAACGCGGACATGTCTACATACCCCGTTTTGGTGATCAGCAGCATGTCTTCGAGCCGGAAACCGAGGTGTTCATCCGGAATGCGCATCTCCGGCTCAATCGTGAAAATCTCGCCGGGCTGCAACGTCGCGGCCGCGTACGCCACGTCGTGCACCGACATGCCAACAGTGTGGCCAAGGCTCCTGGCTGGTTTGGAACGATACAGGTCAACGAACGAAATGGCCGCGGCTCCGATATTAGGGTCGGTGAACTTGTAGGTCGCGACAATCTTCTCCATCTTCGCGACAGCATCTTTAGCGATGTCGGCGGGCGTGGCGTACGGCCGAATGGACGTCATGACCGCCTGGTAGAGCCGCAGGTAGATGGTATACATCTCACGTTGCCTCGGCGTGAACTTTCCGTTCGCCGGAAAGATGCGAGTAACATCGGAGGTGTAGTAGTCATAGTCCGGCGCGTAGTCGAACTGCACAAGGTCGCCGTCCTGGAGTATCGCCGTGTCCTTGTGGTAGTGAGTGTAGTACGTATTCTTGCCGGTCCCGATGAGCGCGAAATAAGCGGGCCCGTACGATCCGTGCTTCTTGAAGACGAACTCGGCGTCGGCCTGCAGCTCGTACTCATGCATTCCGGGCTGCGCATCGCGCATTGCCTCCATGACACCGAGACCCGCTACACGCGTCGCGTCATGGATGACCTCGATCTCACGTGGACTCTTGATGGAGCGCAGTGAGTCGATTATCGGATCGAGATCCTTGATCTCGCTCGTTGGCGCAACGGTTTCCACTTTCGCACGGAACGCTTCCTCGCGCGAGTCGCGGCCATCCCAGGGATCACTCTTTGTGGCACGCGCCAAGGCGACGGGATCGCCGGACGAAGCGCTCCCAAGCACTTCCGCGCGGAAGGGCGTGAAGATCGTGCGTCCGTCGTGCCCGACCGCTGTGAGTACCGTGCCGAACTGGTCGCGCGCGACGACGGATTCGATGCCGGTGTCCTTCTCCGCCGAGTCGCCCGGGGTGAGCGAAGGGCCGAACATGGATTGCTCACGGCGCTCGTTGGTAGGGCTTAGAAATAGCGTGGACCGCTTGCTGCGGCCGTCGATTACAAGAATCGCGCGCGGCTCTATCACGCCTGTGAGATAGTAGAACTCGTTGTTCTGTCGCAGAGGCTGCTCGCCCGGACGCTCGGTTGTACCCTGGAGGATGGCCACGCCATCCCCGACCTTGTGCATCACCGCCGCGCGTCGCACCGCGAATTCGCTGGCCGGGAATGTCCGGCCAATTACCGGTTGGGCCGAGAGCACCGGGGAGATGCAGAGCGTGAGAGTGATACCAGCTATTACCGAATTGCGGATCCCTGTCGGCCGTGCGAGTCCGTGTATTGTATTCGTCATGGGATTCTCCAGACTACACACGATGGTTAATGAGCTGCACGCGTTCCGAAGTCTGCAACGCCGATGCGTATTATCGTATTTGGTCGTGGGCGGCCAGACGACGCTGCGGGTGCCGTCGGAGCTTCTTCCGTCCAAACTCCATATACTCGGCCGTCGTACGCGGCGAGTCCACTGTAATCGCCGAGAAATGCGGAGTGCCGGGCATCGAACGGCGTTCGAGTCCAGGCATAGTTCGCAAAGGTGCGACCGCCATCGGACGATCTCGCGATCGTGACAGTTGGACGAACGTTGGTGGAATCACCACGGCGATCGTAGAACATTACATATTCGGAACCGTCAGTTGGATCGACAGCGAGCCACTGAAAGAATTGATCCTTGGCATTGTGAGTCGCGTCATCGTTTACACGCACTGGACCTGCCCACGTCCTCCCCTCGTCATCAGACGTGGCTGAGAAGACATCGAAATCGCCGTTTGAGAAGTCGCTCCAGGTCACGAATAGCCGACCTCGCAGACCCGTGCGCGGTGCTAGCGAAAGCTGTGGAAAGCCGTTCCCGCGCGTGAAGTTGGGAATGGCGAAATAGGCTGGACCGGTCTGGATGATTGTACGAGAAGGAGTAAACGTCTTGCCGCCATCGCGGGAGAGCGTGAACTCCATTCCGTATCGACCTGCCCACGCGACGTAGAGCGTGCCATCGGGCGCGACCGCCCCGGTAAATCCCTGAAGGTCTCCGTTGTCGTCGCGTGGGAGGCCGGGCTTGCTGCTTATTGCGCGTGGAGTCGACCACGTACTCCCGTCGTCGGTTGAGCGGGAGAAGTACAGCTCACTGTTCTTGAGGGTGAAGTGAGTCCACCCCACGTACAGGTTGCCCGCGTGCGGCCCGTTCGTATTATCTGACGTTCCCCCACTCGTGAGTCCAGCTTTAGGCTGACAGCCGGGTTAGTTGTGAAGCTATCTCGTTCTGCATCTGTCGTGCAAACTCCATGGGTGTGGATTGTGCGAGCCCGCTGTGCGGGCGAG
>JBPCQO010000069.1:0-6928 GCA_050998035.1 Gemmatimonadaceae bacterium
CGCCAAGATCGCTCTCGCTGAGCCCCGCTGCTTCTGTAAGGACGCGAAGCTTCTCCGCGCCGGTCCAAAGTTTCTTGCCCTTCTTCTTTCCCGAGGATTGCGTCATACCTCCAACGCTATGCACATCCCGCAGCCACCGCGAGAGGGAGCCCTGCGGCACCCCGACTTCCTTTGATAATGCATTCGCACTCACGGCCCGCGGGCCCATCAGCCGCGCTACCATCCTGGAACGGAACGCCTCACTGTACTGCGACACAATAGTCTTCCACCTCGCCCGCTTTGTTGTCATACACGAAGCCGGATCACGCCGGCCGTGCGACAACTATCCTGACACAGGGGGAAGATGATTAGGGTCGGGATTGAATTGCGTTCGGAGTGAAACCGGATCGTATAGGTCCACGCTCACCAATCTCCGGCGACGGACCAGTGGTCCGTCGCCAATCTAAGGCTAGAGGCGGACCAGCAATCCCTGGTTCGCCTCTAGCCCTCTTGGACTAAAACCCATACACTCCGATCATGGACTACCGTGGGCGGATTACCATCGAGCCGGGCAAGCGCAGCGGCAAGCCGTGTATCCGCGGCTTACGAATCACCGTTTACGACATTCTCGACTATTTGGCCGGTGGAATGAGTGAGGACGAGATCCTCGCGGACTTCCCTGACCTTGAGCGTGATGACATCCGTGCAGCGCTGGCATTTGCTGCCGACCGCGAGCGTCGCCTCGCTGGCGATACGGCGGCGTGACGGGTGGGGCGGGACAAGTTTCAGGCACGCCGCCGAAGCTGTTGTTTGACCAGAATCTCTCGCGGCGACTAGCCCGCGTTCTTGCGAGCCTTTACCCGGGCTCCGCGCATGTGAGCGAGGTGGGGCTAGCAGAAGCGGACGATGAGGTAATCTGGGCACACGCTGCCACCCACGGTTACGTAATCGTCACCAAGGACGACGACTTCCGACAGCGCAGCTTTGTTCGTGGGCAACCGCCGAAGGTCATATGGACTCGGCTGGGCAACTGCCGGACAGCTGATGTCGAATCGGCGCTCCGTGCGCGCCATACCGATGTAGTGACCTTTGCCGCCGACCAGCAGAGTGCGTTGCTCGTTATCGCGCAACGCGGTGAGCAAGATGGATAATCACCCAGCATGGCCGTTTTCCGCCAGAGTTTAGAAATGAGTTATGGGATTTGAGCTGCTGCATTACAGTCCTGTATCAACAGATGCGGGACTGGCGATGGAGACTGCCATCCGGTGACGCATGGCGGTCGCAGATAATGCGACCCGCACCCTGACGTTGCGCCGCGCGTAATCATCAGACACATTTTGCCATCGACCACGCGGTGGATTGCCACGGCCGGCCAACACATCGCTCGCCCTTCGGAGGCAACGAATGGCACGTCTCAAACTGGCACGTCACGTCGCACCTTACGGACGTATCGGCGCTGGCGCTGTGGTCGGAGCGCTTGCCGTGCTCAGTGCAACAGCGGTCGCAGTGTTCGCCGCGACACATCCTTCACCGAGCACGGCCACGCCCGCCGGCTGGATCGTCGCGGGAACGCGGCCGCAGGATTACGAGGCAGGGGTGGATCCGGCTGTGACAGACAGTGGAAAACCGACTGCGCGGCTCCGCGCGACCGTCGCGGATCCTGCGGGGTTCGTGACGCTGATGCAGAGTATCTCCGCTGATCGCTATCGCGGCCAGCGCGTTCGGTTCGTCGGCGACATCCGTGTCAGCAATGTCGTCGGATGGTCGGCGCTATGGATGCGCGTTGATGGACCATGTATGCGCATCCTTGCATTCGACAACGCGGAGAAACGCGCCGCTCGCGGAACGACCACGTGGGCTGCCCAGCCAGTGGTGCTCGACGTCCCCAGAGATGCAGAGGGGATCTCATTCGGCGTCCTGCAATCGGGAAAGGGCGAAGCGTGGGTTAGTGGACTCCGACTCGAACCCGTAGCTGATACGGTGCCGCTGACCAACATGATCCCAGCCCCTACCGAGCACTCCTGCGGCCCATCCGCGCCGGTCAATCTGGCTCTGACGCCGACGGGGCGCTGAGCGGGGCGGCGATCCCGTCCAACGCCGCAAGTACTTGCGGCGATAGCGTCAAATCCGCTGCGGCCAGGTTCTCCCTCAGGTGGGCGACCGACGACGTGCCCGGGATCAGCAGGATGTTGGGCGAGCGATGCAGCAGCCACGCCAGCGCGACCTGCATCGGAGTGGCCCCGAGCCGGCCCGCAACGTCCGACAGGGTGGACGACTGCAGCGGCGTGAACCCGCCGAGCGGGAAGAACGGCACGTACGCGATGCCCTGCCGGGACAGGTTGTCGATCAGGGCGTCGTCGTGTCGGTGGGCCAGATTGTAGTGGTTCTGCACGCACACGATGTCGGTGATCGCCTGCGCCTCTGCCACTTGGGCGGCCGTGACATTGCTCAGGCCGATGTGGCGGATCAACCCCCGGCGGCGGAGGTCGGCCAGCGCCGTCACCTGCTCGGCGATGGACCCCTCCTCGGGGCCGTGGCCCGAGCCCATCACGCGGTAGTTGACGATGTCGAGCGCGTCCAGGCCCAGGTTGCGGAGGTTATCACGGACCCCGTCGGCGAGGTCCTGGGGCGAGCTGGCCGGCTGCCACGACCTGTCGGGCGGGCGGCGAGCCCCGAGCTTGGTGACGATCACCAGCTCCTTCGCGTATGGGTACAGGGCCTGCCGGATGATCTGGTTGGTGACGTGCGGGCCGTAGTAGTCGGACGTGTCGATATGGTTCACACCGGCCGCAACAGCCTCGCGGAGGACAAGGGCGGCACCGTCGGGGTCCTTGGGCGGTCCCCACACGCCCGGGCCCGCCAGCTGCATCGCGCCGTAGCCTATCCGTTGAACCGTCATTGACGTGCCGGGGAACGTGAACCGGCCGCCGAGCTTGGCTTCACTCGTCAGGTCACTCATTGGTTGCTCCTTTCCAGTGCTGATTTGATTTAGTACGGCTCCTCCAGATCGGCGATGAGGCCGGGCTGAGCCGGATGCCAATCCAGCCGCTGCTGAGTTAGCGTTTTCGAGGTCGGGTTATCGGCGGCGACGACGAAGCATAGCCACCCAAAATGGTCGGTTGCCTCGTCTGGCGACTTGGCCGCGACCGGCACGTTCAGGGGTCGCCCGATCACCTCGGCTATCTCTCGGAAAGTTATCCACTCATTGGCGACGCGTGATACCAGCGGTTGAGCCAATCAGCCACATAGGCTGAAACGCACTTGTCCAGCGCGAGGCCGACAAGTTTTCGCCGACTTGGCGGGTCAAGCTCGGATCTGAGCGAGACCGAAGCCGGTCACGTGGCTGCGGAGGGTTCTCGCGACAGCCGTACGGCGAATGCTATAGCAACCGCTAGCAGCGCCGTCCCTGCGAGCGGAAGAGCGCCGCGGTACGAGCCGGTTGCGAGGGCCACGCGGGTCGCGGCCAGCGGTCCGAGGATCTGTCCGATACCGTAAAGCACGGTCAACAGTCCGATCGCGGCGTTGCCATTGGCTGGCCGGAGATCACGCGCGAGCGCGGTTCCGAGTGACGATATACCCATGAATGTCGCGCCGAGCCCGACGCCGACGATGAGCACACTCGCGGGGCCGCCGACAGCGGCCGGTGCCAGAAGGGTGAGGGACTGCAGTGCCGCCGCGAGCGCGAATGCCCACGCTGTTCCCCAGCGTCGCGCGGCGGCGCCCCAGACAGCGGTCGATGGAATTGCAATGATGCCGACGAGGATCCAGCTCGCGGCCGCATACCGTGCGATTGCGTGTGTCTCCGAGACGATCGCAACGAGAAACGTTGCGGGGATGATATATGCCGCACCCTCCACTCCGTAGACGACCGCGAGCCAAGGGTACAGTCGTCGTGTGTCGGACCGTACCCCGGCGGTCGATGTCGTCTCCCGCACTGCGGGTAACGCCGGCAACGCCGCCGCGAGTGCAATGGCGCCCACGGTCGCGAGCCCGAGCCACGCTGCGCGCGAGCCACCGAGCGTCGCGAACGCGGGTACCAGCACGCCGGCGACCGCGATTCCGCTCCCCACGCCAGCGAACAGAATAGCCGTGCCATGCCGCGATTCGACCTCGGCAACAAGATCGAGGAGCAGTCCCGCGACGGTGACGAAGACGACACCACTCGCCAACCCGGTGACGAATCGAGCCGGAAGCCAGACGTTCGATGGTAACGCCATCATCGCCGTCGACAGCACGACAACGATACTGCCGGCCCGTACGAGCATGAGCCGATGTGCACGCGCGTGCGGATGCATGGCGAGCAGTGCGCCACCCAGATACCCGACTAGGTTTGCCGACGCGAGGACTCCCGCGAACGCCACCGAGAGGCCGGCATCTGCGCGCATGACGACGAGCAGCGGCGTGTACGCGAAGCGGCCAATTCCCATGGCGACCGCCAGCACGACGGCACCCGCGAGGAACGGTCGTATCGGGTCGCTGTGGATCTGCAAGAACGAGTCATAAATCGTGTCCTGCCCGTCGGTCCTCCTAGATCCCACTAACCCGTTCCCGAACGCGTTTGTGCTCCAACCATGTGCGAGCCGTTTCGTAGCGGAACTTCGCGTTATGCCACACGTTGGGATTGCGATGTAATGCGATGCGATGCACGCGTAATCCTAACGGCGCCCGCCAACCGCTCCCAACTTCCGACGATGAGCTCGCGGAGGAAGGTCGAGCATTCGAGCATAGTTTCACTCATTCGCGTTGCTCCGTTCCAGTGGTGATTCGAAATAATGCGGCTCCTCCAGATCGGCTACGCTTGGCGTACAGGTCGGCCGTATCGATAGAGTTGCTGCCCGCGTCGGCGTGCGCGTGGAAGATGGACTCCGATTTCTAGCCGGGCGAACCCCACCGCTTGGTGCCGGAGGTCATGGTGCCGAGGGCGAGCGGGCTGACAGGCAAGCACGGCCTCGGCAATCGAGAATAGCATGCCACCGGCCACCTAACGCCAGTTAACGCGCGGTTACATTCCCACTGCATGTTGAAGCCACTCCCGTCTGTATTTCTCCCGCGCGGTCATCGCTGCGCGCCGTACGTTATAGCCCTGTTCACTGCACGTCTGGCCACCACAGCTTTGCTCGCCGCTGGCGTCATGCTGGCGTGCAGTAAGGCGGCACCACCGCCACCGCCTCCCCCCGAAGTGTCCGTTGTGACGATCGCGCCGAAGACCGTGGAGGCCAACATCGAGTTCTCCGGCCAGGTGCAGGCGTTCCGAACGGTGCAGGTGCGTGCGCAGGCGAGCGGGGTCATCACCGCGCGCCCGTTCACCGAAGGGGCGCAGGTGCATATGGGCGACGTGCTCTATCGCATTGATCCCACAACGTCCGATGCGGCGTTGCGGAGCGCCCAAGCGCGCTTCGCGGAGGCCCAGGCCCGTCTCTCCAACGCCGTGACCATGGCCGGGCGGCTGCGTCCGCTGCTACAGGGGAACGCCGTAGCGAAGCAGGACGTGGACAACGCCGAATCGCAGGTGCTGCAGGCGCGCGCATCGGTGGAGGACGCGCGCGGTGGACTGGACGCTGCCCGAAAGGGCGTCAGCGAGACGACGGTGCGCGCTGAGATCAGTGGACGCGTGGGGCGGACGCTACTCGATGTAGGCGCGCGTGTCACCGGGCCGGGCGACGTGTTGACGACGATCGACGTGCTCGACCCTGTATACGTGAGCTTTCGCCCCTCGGCGGAGCAGCAGTTCGACTGGCGGCGCGACCCGGCGCAGGCGCGTGCCCTCGCGCCGGGCGGCACCGCGCGTGTCGAGGCGATGATGCCCGACGGCAGTGTCTTCCCGAGCGAGGGCCGCATCGGGTTCATCGACCCGGTGGTGAATGCGCAAACCGGAACGCAGGAGTATCGCGCCGAGTTTCCCAACCTGAACCACTTGATGCTTCCGGGTCAGTTCGTACACGTGCGGCTGCGAGGATTGGTGCGGCAGGCAGCGATTGTCATTCCGCAGCGGGCGGTGGTGGAGCAGATGGGGCGGCAGATAGTGTACGTGGTCGGGGCGGGAAACAAGGTCGCGACGCGCGAGGTGCACGCGACGAACTGGTCCGGTAACGACTGGCTCATCGCGCAGGGGCTCGCGGCGGGCGATCGAGTCATCGTGGACGGCGTGCAGAAAGTTGGGCCGGGCGCGGTAGTGCGGCCGACACCGCTGGTGGACAGCACGAGCGCGGGGATGAGCGCGCCGACCCCCGCGTCGGCCAGCGCGCCTGCACCAACATCGGGCCGATGAGCGGTCCGATACCCCCGACAACCACGGTGCCTCCCGAAACGCCAGCCACGCCGAAAGAGCAGTCCGAGTATCTGTTCGTCCGCCGCCCGGTTCTGGCGGCCGTACTCTCGATCGTGATCACGCTGCTCGGCGTCTTCGCGATGCTGTCGCTGCCGGTGAACCGGTACCCGCAGATCACGCCGCCCTCGGTACAGATAACAGCCGTCTATCCCGGTGCGAGCGCGCAGGACGTGGCGACCGCGGTGGCCGCACCAATCGAGCAGCAGCTCTCAGGGCTCGATGGGCTGCTCTACTACAAGTCGTCCAACGCGAGCGACGGGACGATGAACCTGTCGCTCTTCTTCGACATTTCGCGCGATCAGGATCTTGCAGCCGTCGACGTGCAGAACGCCGTGAATGTGGCCACGCCGCAGCTCCCCGCAGCGGTGCGGCAGAATGGTATCACGATCACCAAGGCCAATTCGGACATCTTGATGGTGGTGGCGCTCACGTCCACGGATCCGCGCTACGATGCGCCGTACCTGAGCAACTACGCCAAGCTGTATCTGGAAAATGAGATCAAGCGCGTTCCGGGCGTGGGCTCCGGGCGCGTGTTCGGCAGTCTCGATTTCGCGATGCTCCTGAGCCTCGACCCCGAGAAGATGGCGCAGCTCGGGATCACGGTGGATGATGTGTCGGCGG
>JBPCQO010000113.1:0-3426 GCA_050998035.1 Gemmatimonadaceae bacterium
TGGAGCGGTGTTAAGAAGATGCTCTCGCCGAGGGGAGAACGGGGGTGTGTGGGGGGGGGGGGACCTTGTGTCCTCCTGGTGGGGGTGGCGGGGGAGGACAAAGGGTCCTCCCCTACGAACGGGCACAATAGCTGGCAGTCGCCCTAGCGCTCGGCGCCGCTGACCCGGGAGTGCTCACGCAGCTGCACGAAAAACTCACCGATCTCCTTCCAGACCTCCTGCCCACCGCTCAGCCCTCGCCAGTGAATGCGAATCAGGCCGACCAGGCGATAACATTCGTCGATCGGGACCAGAAAGTACTCCCGCGCACCCCGCGCCCGGTTGACCAGCAGCGCCTCGACGTCTCGTTGCATTCGCTTGAGGACCGGATTCTGCTCTTCCAGCTCCTCCCAGGCGCTCAACTCCAGGAGGGACTCCGTCGGCCCCATCGGACTGGGGTAGAACGCCCCAACTCGCTCTGCTGGCGTGCTGTAGAAAAAGAACGCCATGTCGACCGGTATCCGCAGGCTCTCCCACCGCGCGTCGCTTAACTGGAAATCTTCAAGATACAGCCGCCGATTGGGGATGAGCCGGTATTTGGCTTTGCCGGACGCCTCCTGATCGAAGAGGATGGAGCACGCCTGGCAGACGCACTTGATCTCCCGCGTGGATACGTCCACCAGATGCCGATGCTGCGGCGGGATAGGCTCGCTGCACAACTCGCAGCGTTCCATGGCCGCCGCGGCGGCAGCCGTGGCCCGTTGCGCGAATCGTTGCAATACCGGAAACGCCGGTCCCGTCTGAGGCTCTGCCATATCTGTCACCCCACGAAGCTCGGCAGCGCGATCTTGACAATGCCTGCCGCACTCACCAGCAACGGGATGGGCTCCAGATAGACCTGAGGCGCATCCAGGCATCTCCCGGCCCGCCGGGCGTCGTAGCGATAACCGCATTCAGCGCAGGTGAGCGTGCCTCCCTGGACGCTGCCTCGTTCAAGCGATGCGCCGCAGCCGGGACATCGCGGGCGGTAGGCAAAGAACTCGCTCTCCAGCTTCAGGAAGAGCACCTCCTCTCCCCCGATCTCCTTCACCAGGTGACCACCGTCAGTCAGTTGAGGTAACCCGCCGACCGTCGTCCAGGAGGCGGACTGCTCATCCCTCGCGGCCTTCAGGTCCGACAGCAGCGTCACGGACCGCGGAGCGGCGACGTTTTCGGCTTCGATTCCTTCCAGATCGGGCGCGGCTTTGTGGATGGCCTCCTCGATCGCCAGCTTGAGCGTCACGGTGGAGGAGGGACAGCCACTACAGCTGCCCTGCAGCCGGAGATGCGCCACGCCGCCATCCACGTTCAGCAACTCCACATTTCCACCGTGTGACTTCAGATAGGGGCGCACCTCGTCGAGCGCTCCTTGCACCCGCGTCTCGAGATCCACCGGATGCAGTCCGTGCAGGAGCAGCAGATGCGAGACCAGCTCATCCTCGACAAAGGCGTCGACCAATTCCTCGCCGCCCAGACGCGTACCGCTCGCAAGCATGCGTTCCAATCCATCTCCGTAGAGTTCGAGCAACGCTTGCACCAATTCCACCACGATGGTTCTGGTGTTCGGATCCGGCAGCGACTCGACTCGCTCCAACAACGTCTCGACCTTGGAGACCCGCGCTTGTACTTCTCCGCCGCCCAACGGCATCGTCGCTCTCCCTTCTGGTAGACGGGGAACCGGATTTCGGCCCCACGTTGGCGCGACTAGTCGTTACAGAACCCCAGGCTGGGAGAATGCACGCGGTCGAGCGTCTTGCCATTGCCCAGGTACATATGCACCCCGCACGGCAGGCACGGATCGAAGCTGCGCACGGTGCGCATGATGTCGATGCCCTTGAAATTGTCGGGGCCGTTTTCCTCGAAAATCCGCAGCCCCTGAACCGCATCCTCGTAGGGACCGGGTGTACCGTAACTGTCCCGCGGACTGGCATTCCATGGCGTCGGCGGATAGGGATGGTAGTTCGCGATCTTGCCGTCCCGGATCACCATGTGATGCGAGAGGACACCGCGCACGGCCTCGTGGAATCCGCATCCGATCGCGTCGTCGGGGACCGTGAAGTCCTGGAAAACCCGGACATCGCCTGCCCGGACATGATCGAGCGCCTTCTCCACGAAGTAGGCCGCCATCGCCGCCGCGTAGGCCAGGAAATAGATCCGCGCCCGATCACGCTCGATGGTGTTGGACCACTCCGGGATCTTCCACTCGAATTGCATCTCGGGCATCGCGGGGGTCTTGGGCAGGTTGATCTGCACGCTGTTGCCAGTGGCCTTGACATAACCGGTATCGACGAGGCCGGCCAGCGCTGTGGCCCAGAGCCGCGCCAGCGGACCGCCGCCGGTATCGAGCGCGAGGTGATCCCCGGTACGCTTGTCGAACCAGCGTGGGCTCATGACCCAGCTGTAGTTGCCGCCTTCGAGGTCCCGCTTCTGCGGCTTCGGGATCGTCGTCTGGTTCCAGGGATGGCGCTTATCGACCGGATTGCCGAGCGGATCGTGGGTAACAAACGTCTCCCCGTTTTCCCAGTCGTCGTAGTAGGAACTGCCGAGGAGAATGCGAAGACCGAGATTGATGTCGACCAGGCTGGCGGTCACCAGCTCGCCGTCAATGACGATGCCGGGGGTGACGTACATCGCCGCACCCCATTCGGCCATGTTCTTGTAGGTGTAGTCGACGACATCCGGATCGTTGAATGCGCCCCAGCAGCCAAGCAAAATCCGGCGGCGGCCGACCTCTTCATACCCCGGCAGGGCGTCGTAGAAAAAGTCGAAGAGATCGTCGTTGAGCGGCACGATCTTCTTCACGAAGTCCATGTAGCGCATCAGGCGCGTCAGATAATCGGTGAAGAGCTGAGTGGTCGGCACGATACCCGTGCCGCCCGGATAGAGTGTCGAAGGATGGACGTGCCGTCCCTCCATCAGGCAAAACATCTCGCGGGTCAGACGGCTCATCTGCAGCGCTTCATTGTAGATGTCGCCGGTGAATGGGTTGAAGGCGCGCATGATGTCCGCGATAGTCTTCTTGCCGTGGATATCGGCGTGCGGCGCCGGTGTTCGCTCCGCCTGTTCCAGCAGCTTGGGATTCGTCTCCCGCACCATCTGCTCGCAGAAGTCCACGAAGACCAGGTTATCCTGGAAGATAGTGTGGTCGAACATGTATTCCGCGGCCTCGCCCAGGTTGTCGATCCACTCAGCGAGCGGCGGCATCTTGATGCCATAGGCCATGTTCTGGGCGTAGACCGAGCAGACGGCGTGATTATCCCCGCAGATGCCGCAGATGCGGCTGGTGATGAAGTGCGCGTCGCGAGGATCCTTGCCCTTCATGAAGACGCTGTATCCGCGGAAGACGGAGGAGGTGCTCTTGCACTCCACCACCTCACGGTTGTCGAAGTCGATCTTGGTGTAGATGCC
>JBPCQO010000143.1:0-26400 GCA_050998035.1 Gemmatimonadaceae bacterium
GCCGGATGCTGCATTCGTGCGACGCGGAGCAGCGGTCTTCACCGACGGGGTGGGTGACACAGTGCAGACTAAAGGTCTCAAGCTCAGAAGCGTGGATGACGTCGCGGATGGAGATCTCGGTTGCCGCCCGGGCAAGCATGTACCCGCCGCGCGCACCGCGCACACTCTTGATCACATCGGCTCGGCGCAGCCTCAGTAGAATCTGCTCGACGTAGTCGGCCGGGAGCTTCTCCTGGGCGGCGATATCGCGGCCCGTGACCGGCCCCTCGCTGACGCGGCGCGCCAGATGGAGCGCGCAGATCACGCCGTATTCCGCCCAGGTTGTTATCCGCATCTGAGGAGGATAGGGGTTGCGGAGCGCCGCGGCAAGGTGTTTAGGCGGTTGGCTGCGCTGCGGTCGCGCGCCGCGAGATGATGAACGAGTAGACGGCGATGCCGATGATGTACACCAACATTGAGCGCATCAGCATCCGTTCCGGGTGATCGGGAGGGCCCAGAAGGGCGCCCGCCAGTCCCGCGAAGCCGACCAGAACGATGCAGTAGCCCGCGGCTCGCTGCGTTCGGCGCCACACAGAGTCGCTCACGAACACCCATGGAAAGCGGAGACCAGCAAACGCGTTCCGCCGCATCATCCGAGGAGTGATGTTGCCTACCACGATTGCAGTCAGGGAGAGAATCACGGCGCTTCCCCGTTCCGCCGCTGTATGCGTCGCGAATCCGAGGTCGAGTGCGAGGTTCAGGAGGTGGAAAGCGAGAATCACGAGTGCCAGGAGCAGTACCGTCGTCACATAAACGGGGAGAACTGCCTCGGACTCCGCCTCGCTCGGTCGGTACCGGGCGAAGAGCAAGCGCTCGTATCCCGGACGGAGCGAGGCAAACATGATGAAGAACGCCATAATAGCGGGCCACGTCACCACCTCGGATAACCTGCTACGGAACTGATCAGGGTTGCCCTGTGAATTCCAGTGTGCGGCTACCATGTCGGGCAAGAACGGGTAGGCGGCGATAGACGCCACGACGGCCAACAGTACAGTGACCCCAGCGATCCGCTTTGCGTTACGCATTTTTCTTTTTCGGTGAGGTATTGAGCCAAGCTGCGACCTGCTCAGCGACGTCCTGAAATACGGTGGTGTGCAACTCGTACCGCATGAACTGACCATCTCGCTCGACCCGGATGAGCCCGGCGTCCTTGAGGATTCCCAGATGGCGCGAGATCGTCGGCCAGGACGATCCGAAGTGCTCGGCGATCTCGCCCGAGGTGTGGCTCCGCTTGCGAAGCAGGTCGAGAATTGCCCGGCGGGTGGGATCGGAGAGGGCTTTAAAGGCGTCTTTCATGAGCTAGTTAGCTAATTTGCTAATTAACTCAGAACACGCAAGAGGCAGGTTTTTGGGTCAGCCTCGATCAACTTTTCAGATCCAGCAGTACGTCGACTCCTCTGTCCGGCAGGCGCCCTCTCCGGTAAGCATGTTGCGAGTGCATTCAGCCGCGCCGGAAGTCGGTTTCGGTCTATCTTTAAGGCATGCTCGATCCTTTGGTCCCGCCGCAAGCGCATCATCTCGAGGCAGAGCGGGTGTTCATCGAAGTTGCCCGGCATCTGACTGCGGCGCAGCAGCTGGCGACGTTGCACAACCTCCAGCAGAGTGCGTGGGCGCTCAAGGCTTCGCTGCTACGCCGGGAACATCCCAATCTGTCCGAAGAAGACATTCAGCACCGAGTCAGGAACAGTTTCCTCCATGCTGCCCCCTGATTTAATCTCGCTCTTCATCGCACCGTTGAATCGTCTCGGCGTGCCGTACATGGTCACCGGGTCAGTTGCATCGGGTATATACAGCCACGTGAGATTCACGAACGACATAGATGTCGTCGCCGTGCTATCGGATATAAACGCCGTCGAGTTGCATGGCGCTTTCGATTCACCGGAGTTCTATGTTCCTCCACTGGAAGTGATACATCTGGAACGCCAGCGGCCCGCTCATGGCCATTTTAATCTGATCCACATCAACACAGGATTGAGAGCGGACTTGTTCTTCGCAGGCCGTGATCCACTGATGCAACGAGCGCTGGAGTTGCGGCTGGAAGCAGTCGATCAGCACGGGAAGCCGGTCTGGTTCGCCCCGCCAGAGTACGTCATCCTGAGCAAGTTGCAATATCTGCGTGACAGCGGGTCGCCCAAGCATGTCACGGACATCCAGGCAATGCTACAGGTGCGGGGCGACGGTCTGGATCACGAGCTTTTGCTCGCCGAAATCCATGCGCTTGGCCTGCGCGCCGTATGGGAGAAGATTCCAAAGTAAACCGTTTCGGCGCGAGTTAGCCAGCCGCCACTCCACCGTGCGCGCCGCCTGGTACGCCGATCTCGGTCATCTTTTTAAGATCCAGCGCTTCATCAATCTCGGCATCCGGCAGCACATGCTCCCGTTTCACCAGATCGCGGATCAGCACCCCTTCCTTCACCGAACGCTTGCTGATGTCGGCGGCCCTGGCATAGCCGATTTGCGGAGCAAGCGCCGTTGCGAGCGCGGCGGAGCGCTCCACCCAGTACGCGCATTGCGCGGCGTTCGCCTCGATCCCGTCAATGCACTTCTCCGCGAACACACGACACGACGTCCGTAAAATGTGCTCGGCCAAGAGTACGTTGTACGCAATCACGGGCATCATCACGTTCAGCTCCAATTGCCCATGCTCCGCCGCGGCAGCAACGCACGCGTCAAGTCCGATTATCTGGAAGCAGACCTGATTCACCATCTCTGCGATTGACGGATTGATCTTGCCCGGCATGATGGAAGAACCAGGCTGCACGGCTGGAAGGACGATCTCGTCCAATCCCGTGCGCGGTCCGCTGACCATGAGACGCAGGTCGCTTGCGATCTTGCTCAGGTCGAGTGCGAACACCTTGATTGATGCGCTGAACGCGGCCGCATCGCCCATGCTCTGCATCAACTGAATGCGGTCGGCGCCCTCGCGCAGATTGGCACCCGGCATCATTTCATTGAGGTGCTTCACCATGAGCGCCGGATACTGCGGCTCGACGTTCACGCCGGTCCCGACCGCGCTACCGCCGATGCCCAGATCGCGCAGATAATCCGCGGCTTCGTTGATGCGCTTGAGATCACGCGTCAACGTTCCGGCGAACGCCGTGAACTCCTGGCCGAGCCTGATGGGCATTGCGTCCTGCAGATGCGTGCGGCCCGCCTTGATGATGTCGTCGAACTGCTTTCCTTTTCTCGCCAACGCATCGATCAGAGTCTCGATTGAATCGGCGAGCTGCGGCAACTGCGCGAGGCACGCTACGCGAATCGCCGTGGGGATCACGTCGTTGGTGGACTGCGCCATGTTGACGTGATCGTTGGGGTGCACGGGGGAGTACTTGCCGCGCTGGCTGCCCAGGATCTCGTTGGCCCGGTTGGCGAGGACTTCGTTGGTATTCATGTTGTGCGAGGTGCCCGCACCTGCCTGATACACGTCCACCACGAACTGGTCACGCCACTCGCCACCGAGCACCTCATCAGCGGCGCGAGTTATGGCGTCGGCAAGTTTGGGATCGAGGCGGCCGGTGTCCTTGTGCGTCAGCGCGGCTGCCTTCTTGATACGGACCACCGCATCGACAAAGGCCGGGAGTGGACGGATGCCACTGATCGGGAAGTTCTGCACGGCACGCAGGGTCTGGACGCCGTACATCGCGTCCGCGGGCACTGCGAGCTCGCCTAGTGGGTCCTTCTCAATCCGTGTCGCGTCTGACATTAACTGTTCCGTTCAGAAAAGGGTTCGTGCGCAGCTCGGCACCGACCGTCGTGGCTGCACCGTGGCCGGGATAGACAATCGTGTCGTGCGGCAGTGTGCTGATCGCAGCCAACGATTTGGTGATGTGAGCAGGGTTGGCCAGCGGCAGGTCCGTTCGTCCGATGGAGCCGGCGAAAAGGAGATCACCGCCAATGGTTACACCATGCCCGTTGAAGATTACGTGGCCCGGACTGTGGCCCGGCGTGTGGATCACATCAAAGGACAGGTTCCCGACGCGAGCCACTCCGCCGTGCTCCAACTCAACGTCGGGCGCCTCTGGCTGCTCGAAAGGAAGTCCATAGCCCTCTGCAAAGACCGCCTGGGAGTCGTACACGCCACGATCGAGCGGATGCAGGTGCACCGGAACCGGATGCCGACGACGAATGGCGGAGATCGCTCCGATGTGATCCAGATGTGCGTGCGTCAGCCAGATCGCGCGCAATGTTGCACCACTCTCGTCCAACATCTCAAGCAGCCTATCTCCCTCTGCGCCAGGATCGATCATGACCGCTTCGCCGGCATCCTCATCAACCACACGATAGCTGTTCTCCTGGAACGGGCCGACCGTGCGGGATAGAATCTTCATACAGCGTAACCACCCGACGCCACGATCTTGCCCGAACCGCCATCGCGCAGCGAGGTGAGATATTTCTCGACGGCAATCGCGGCCGTGGTACCATCACCCGCCGCAGTGGTGACCTGACGTGTGAGCTGTGCGCGCACGTCGCCAGCGGCGAACAATCCCTTGATCGACGTCTCCATGTTCACATCGGTCACGAGATAGCCCATATCGTCATGATCGACATGGCCCTCGATGATCCCGGTGTTTGGACGGAAACCAACGAAGACGAACATCGCCGTCGCGGCAAGATCCCGCATCTCGTTCGTCTTCGCATTGCGCAGCTTGAGGATGGAGACGAAGCCCTCCGCGTCCGCTTCAACACGATCGACGATCGTGTCCCAGATCACTTCGATCTTGGAATTGTCAAACAGCCGCTTCTGCAGGATCTTGGACGCGCGCAGCTCGCCGCGACGGTGAATCAGATAAACCTTGTCACCATAGCGGGTGAGAAAGTCCGCCTCTTCCACGGCTGCGTCGCCACCGCCAACCACCGCTATGGTGTGCCCTTTGAAGAACGCGCCGTCGCAAATCGCGCAGTACGAGACACCCTTCCCTGCGTACTCCATCTCACCCGGAATTCCGAGTTTGATTGGCGTTCCGCCGGAGGTAACGATTACAGCGGGAGCGCGGTACGTGTCATCCGAATCCGTGGTGATCTCAAAGCTGTTGTCATCCAGCTTGCGCACAGTCATCGCTGTTCCCTGGCGGAACTCGGCGCCGAATTTCTTGGCGTGGCTCTCGAATCGCTGCGCCAGATCCCACCCCTCGATGTGCTCGAAGCCCGGGTAGTCCTCGATGGCGGCGGTGTTGAGGAGCTCGCCGCCAGATGCGCCACGCTCGAGCACTGCAACCTTCAGCATGGAACGTCCGGCGTACATGCCGGCCGTCATACCGGCCGGCCCCGCTCCAACGACGATCACATCGTAATCAAAATTCTGGCCCATTTATTTCTATGCGGTTTTTGCGCCCACGTGCAGCACGTTGAGTGCACCGTGGCAGTGTGACACCGTCCCGACCAACACGTCCGCGGCAGATTCAGCGGCGGCGGTGCGGACGAACTCATCGGCGGCGACGACGTCGCGCGTATCGAACATCCCAACGCCAAACGCGCGGTGGGTACAATGAAATATAACCGGGCCAACCAGGGCTCCCTCGGCCATACCCGAACGTGCAACAATCTGCCGCGCAGCCTCGGGCATGGTCCAGTCACGTTGGCCGCGTGTGTGCGGACACCGCTTCGGCTCGATGCAGTTGATCGGGCACTCCCACGTCGCAAAGCTCACGTAGTGCGTACCGTCGGGTGCAGCGCGCTCCCACGGCGTGTCCGGCTGTGTGGTGAGCGGAATTGTGCCCACATCACGGCCCACCCATCTGGCTCGTGCGCGATCGAGTAACCACAGATACATCAGGTGCGGCATCAGCGGTGACGGCACGATCGCATCACGACTTTCGGTAGTGGACGCAGCGAGATATGTCGCAAAGAAGTCAGACCAGTCCGCGATGACGAGCGTCACATCAGCGTCAATCGTGGACACGGCGCAATTCCGATCGCGGTCCACCACTGTCACACGGCCGTAGGCGATCGCATCCGCTACACGTGCGCGCTCCAGCTGGCGCAGGTAATACGATCCGTAGCAGCCACCACCGACGACAACAATGTTGTCATAAAACACTGCGTCACGTACGAACATGGCGCCCGCCGTCGACGATGATTGTCTCTCCCGTCACGTAGTCGGATCTCGCCAGATACAGCAACGCTTCAGCGACATCCCCGGGTGAGCCCAGGCGATGCAACGGCGTGGAGTCGATGAGATGCTGCGCGGAGCTGGAATCCCATCCATCCGGCAGCAGAACTGCGCCTGGTGCGACCGCGTTGACTCGGATGTCTGGCGCAAGTGCGTGCGCGAGCGCACGAGTCATCTGCACCACACCAGCCTTGGAAATGGAATGCGGCACGTAAGCTGGCCATGTTTCAAAGGCGGCCAGATCAGAAATGCTCACGATCGCGCCCTTGCTCTGCGCAAGCCACGGTCGGGCTGCCTGAGACAGGAAAAACGGCGCGCGAAGGTTCAGGGCGAACATCGCATCCCACTGCTCCGCTGTAACTTCGTCAACGGGAGTGCGCCACATCACGGCCGCGGAGTTCACGAGCAAGTGGAGTGATCCGAAATGATCCGTAACTGCGGCGATCAACTGCAACGGCGCCTCGGGACGGCTCAGGTCCGCGCGGAAGAGAGCGGCGTCGCTGCCCTTCGACCGCAACGCCATCACCAGGTCATCCGCCTCGGACTCGGCATTATGATAGTGCACCGCGAGGCGCATACCGGCCCCGGACAGAGCCTCGGTAAGCGCCCGGCCTACGCGGTGCGCGCCACCGGTGACGAGTGCTACGCGCCCCGCGAGCTGCACCTTAGGTCAGGCCGCGCGTGCCGCGACCCGCGCATCCTGCTGCGCCAGCCACGCGGCCGGAATCTGCATGTTGCCGAGCGTGCGGTACCCTTCCGTCGCGCCGTGCCAGTCCGAGCCGCCGCTCGGTACCAGTTCGAACTCCACGACCAGCGCACGTAACCGCTCCACGTCCAGCGGAGAGTGACTCGGATGGCGAACTTCCACGCCGTCCATACCAAGACCGGCGAGTCGCTCCACTCTGGTGCGCGATCCCTCGCGCGATGGGTGGGCCCAGATCGCCAGGGCGCCGGCGGAATGCGCGAGCGCGATTGCATCCGCCACGGCGAAACGTGGTTTGGGGACGTACGCGGGCCGGCCGTTCCCGAGGTAGCGGTCGAATGCCTCGCGGTGATCCACCACGTGTCCGCCGTCGATCAACGCGCGCGCCACATGGGGACGTCCAACGGCACCGCCCGCCGCTGCTCCGAGCACCGATTGCATAGACACTGGCACGCCAAGCCGGACGAGCCTGTCGACCATCGCCTGCGCGCGCTCCACCCGTTCATGCTGGAATTGCGTCAGGCTCGGCCCGATTGCATCCCAATCGCTGATGTGCAGTGCCAGGAGATGGATTTCGAAGTCGCCATCGTACGCGCTCAACTCGCAGCCCGGTACAACGCGCACGCCAAGCCGCGCTCCCGCGGCAACGGCCTCGGGCAAACCGGCGATGGTGTCGTGATCGGTCAGCGCAATTGCGCCGAGGCCAACGCGCTCGGCCGCGGCCACGACGTCGGCCGGTGACACCGCGCCGTCGGAGGCAGTGGAATGGGAATGCAGGTCGACGTTACGGGTGTCATCCTGCGCTGGGAACGCCGAGCTCACCGGGCGTAGAACATTTCAGGAGACATCGCACTCGGCTGCGAGTGACGGAAATAGTTCAGCAGCTCAGAATCGCCCAGTTGGGCAAAGGACTGCTCCCGCGTGCGGGATTCCTGCGGAGAATAGCGAACCACTCGCGATTCGCGCTCGTCCCCCTCACCGCGTGAAAAGATGAGCGAGAACTCATCCTTGACGTTTGCGGTGATCTCGCCCGACGGGTACACGCGCCATGTGGCACCATCTACCGACAACGTTCTAAACGGCATCAGTCCAACTCCACTTGCTGATACAACGGTATGGGAAAGCGGAGCGACTCCGACTCCGAGAGACTGCAGTATGCGAGGCCGAGTGTCTCGTCATCATCGGCTTCCGCGAACTCGATGAACGATCCGCGCACCTCTGCATCCTCAAAGACCCAGAAGCGGCAGTGTGCCGCGCGGAAATGAGCGGCCTTGGCGCGGAGATTCGCCATGTACCGCTCCCGGTCAGACGACGGGATAGCAGTTCGCTCGATGGTCAGCGCACGCGGCATGCGACTAGATGACTCCGTTTTCTGGGAACTGCTCCACGTTGCGCTTGACGGCGGCCAGGAACTGATCGGCTGTTGCACCGTCGATCACGCGGTGATCGAATGATATGGAAAAGTAGGCACAGGTACGGATTGCGATGGTATCTTCGCCGTCGGTACCGGTGATGACACGCGCGCGCTTCTCGATGGTGCCGATTCCCATGATCGCAACCTGCGGCTGGTTGATGATCGGAGTTCCCATGAGGGAGCCGAAGACGCCGGGGTTGGTGATCGTGAACGTACCGCCCTGCACTTCTTCCGGCGACAGCTTCTTGGCGCGCGCGCGACGGGCGAGGTCGTTGAGAGAGCGTGTGAGGCCGGTGAGTGAGAGATCGTCTGCGTTACGCATGACGGGAACGAGGAGGCCCCAGTCCAGCGCCACCGCGATGCCGATATTGATCGAGCCACGGTAGATCACATCGGTACCCGCAACCGACGAGTTCATCACCGGATATTCCTTGATGGCGTCTACGGTCGCCTTAATGATGAACGGCATGAACGACAGCTTCTCGCCAGTTGCCGCCTCGAAGTCGCGCCGCTTGGCCGTGCGCATGCGCGCGACACGCGTGAAGTCCACTTCCATGAAGGACGTCACGTGGGCCGAGGTGCGGCGCGACGCGACCATGTGATCGCTGATGAGCGCGCGCATCTTGGACATCGGCTCGACGCGATCGCCGGGCCCGGGCTGCGGCACTGGTCCGTGTGACTCGCCAACTCCGCCAGGAGCGTGCATGGACGGCTGAGACGCGCTGCGAGCGCCGCCGGCCTGCGCTGACGCCGGAACCGGTGTCGCGAGGTGGTCCAGAAAATCACGCTTGGTGACGCGGCCTGAAATACCGCTCCCCTGCATGCCGGAAATGTCCACACCGTGGTCGGCGGCCATCTTGCGAACCAGTGGCGATGACTTGGTGCGCAGTCGCGCCTCGAACGAATTGTCGTTTGCGCCCTTGCCATTACCGGCTGCGTTCGTCGCTGGTGATTGCGTCGCGGCCGGCTGCACTGAAACGGCCGGAGGAGCAGAGTTCTGGTGGGCCGCCGTTGAGCTGGCCTGCACCGAAGCCGGTGCGGCGGCCGGTGTTGCTGAAGGAGCGGCAGCGGGCGGAGGCTGGGCGGCGGCAACAGCTGCCCCTTTCTCCGTCTCGATGCGCGCCACCAGAGTCTGAACCGGGACGGTCTCGCCCTCTGTAACCAGGATCTCAACGATCGTTCCGGCGATCGGCGCCGGGATCTCCGCGTCCACCTTGTCCGTGGAGATCTCGAACATCGGCTCGTCGCGCTTCACGTCGTCACCGACCTTCTTAAGCCACTTCGAGAGCGTCCCTTCCGCGATGGATTCTCCCATCTGCGGCATGATTACATCAACACGAGCCATTTATGACCTCCGGCCTTTAAGCCGCATAATCGATACCGACGGGACAAGTACGACTCCGATGAGCATCCCGACCAGCGCGTACTTGTTCCAATTGCAGGCAGGTATCCCCACTTCGGCCTCGCACCGCTGCACGGATCCAACGATCCACGCTATGAGCACCCCTATCATTCCGCCACCGAAAAAGCCAGCAATCGCCGAGAAACAGCCCACCCCGACCAGAGCACCGGTGGAAATGTCCGTTTCTGGTTTGCTATCCATCAATATGCTACAAGCCTCCGTACAGCCCTAATTATGTCGGACGTCTGGGGCAGGACGTAGTCTTCCAAAGGCGGCGAATACGGCAGGGGAACATCCGCAGCGGTCACGCGCAGTACCGGCGCGTCCAGCCACTCGAACGCCATCTCGTTGATGCGCGCCGTGATCTCCCCCGCGATTCCACCGGTGCGGGTATCCTCATGCACGACCAAGACCCTGTTGGTCTTTTTCACCGTCGCGATGATCGCTTCATCATCCAGCGGGAGCAGCGTGCGCAGATCGATGACCTCCACAGACACGCCGTCCTCGCGCTGGAGCTGCTCCGCCGCCTCTAGCGCCTTCCAAAGCGCCGCGGCATATGTGATGATCGAGACGTCGCTCCCCTCCCGCGCGATGCGTGCCTTGCCAATGGGAACGAGGACATCACCCTCGGGGAGCGTCTCCTTAACGCGGCGGTACAGATACTTGTGCTCGAAGAAGAGAACGCAGTCGTCGTCCCGAATGGCCGACTTGAGCAGTCCTTTGGCGTCGGCGGCGGTAGCCGGACTCACGATCTTGAGCCCCGGCGTGTGGAAGAAGGCCGCTTCCGGATTCTGGGAATGGAATGGACCGCCGCGCACGTATCCGCCACTCGGCCCGCGCACCACCATCGGACATGGCAACCCGGTTCGATACCGCGCGGTGGCCACGTAGTTGGTGAGCATGTCGTACGCGTTGGAGATGAAGTCCATGAATTGCATCTCGCACACGGGACGCATTCCCATGTGCGACGCGCCCGCAGCCGCCCCAACGATCGCCACTTCGGAAATCGGAGTATCGATCACACGGTCGCTTCCGAAGCGCGCCTGCAACCCATCGGTGACCTTGAAGGCGCCGCCGTATGCGCCGATGTCCTCACCAAGACAGAAGACGTTTGGATCGCGCTCCATCTCCTCGAACAGCGCTTCGCGAATGGCTTCCAGATAGGTGACCTCAGCCATTGTACGTTCCCCACCCTTCGGCGCGCTCGTGCGCGTCCACCGCGCTCCCCACGTCCGTACGGAACCAGAGCGGCTCCACCATGTCGTGGCCCGCGTACACTCCGCGCAGCGCCTCGATCGGCTCAGGCATCGGCGACAGCTCCGCCTCATCCGTCGCTGCGTCGATCTCATCGCGGATGCGCTCGTCCACGGCGCGAATATCCGCCTCGCTGAAGCCTTCCGTCTCACGCAGCACGCGCTCGTAACGGTCCAGCGGGTCGTTCGCCGCGGCCCACTGCGCGATCTCGCCTTCGGGGACGTACGACTGATTGTCGTGCTCGGCGTGCCCTTTCCGTCGGTACGTCATGAGCTCGATCAGCGTCACGCCGCCACCCGCACGCGCACGCTCCACAGCCTCCTTCGTCACATCGTACACCGCGAGGACATCGTTGCCGTCCGCTCGAATACCGGGGATACCGTAGCCGATCGCCTTGTCCGCAAGTGACGCGGCCGCCGTCTGCTTCGACATTGGAGTGGAGTATGCGTAGCCGTTGTTCTCCACCACCACTACCAGTGGACAGCGCTGCACGGCGGCGAAGTTGATCCCCTCGTGAAAGGCGCCGGTAGAAGTTGCCCCGTCGCCGATGAAGACGAGGCCCACACGATCCTCACCGCGCATCTTGATGGCCAGCGTGACGCCAGCCATAACCGGGATCATGTCACCCAGATGCGAGATCTGGCCGATAAATCCGCGCTCGACGCTACCGAAGTGGATGTTGAGCTCCTTCCCCTTGGTTGGTGAGTCGGCCTTGGCCATGTACTGGCGGATGACTTCCACTGGAGTTGCTCCCCGCACCAGCATCGCGCCAAGGTTGCGGATGAGCGGTGAGAGGATGTCGCCCTTGGACTGGTCCAGCGCGTACGCCGCGCCGACCGCATCGGCTTCCTGGCCGAGTGATCTGAAGAGTCCGCCGATGACCTTCGTCTGGCGATAGAGGTTGACGAGGCGCTCTTCCAGCGACCGTGTCAACCGCATGTAGTAATACAGCTCGAGCTTTTGCTCGCGCGTGAGCGCGGGACCGGCCATTGTGTGGCCCGTCAGAACGATGCAGCCAGCGTCGTCGCTGGATCTTCGGCGCGGTGCAGCCCCACGTAAAACTTCTTTGCGTTGCGGTCCAGCCGACTCTCGCCCATCTGGTCGGTGTCAATTTCAACGAAGGTATAATGGCCGCCTTCTGACTTGACGCTCAGCAGCAATGTTCCAAGCGGGCCGGCAAAGGTGCGCGAGCGAGCGAGCGACGCGGTGCACTTCTCTTCGATGGTCGGGAAGAAGGCGTCCGCGAGCGTGAGCACCTGCTCCGGAGTGAGGTGTGAACGGTAGAAATGTCGCATGTCAGCGTTTGGTAGTGTCTGATCCCATCGGAGGCGCGGGCAAGACCGTCTGCTGCCAGTCCTGCGTCCGCTCCAGCGTCTTGGTAGAATCGCGTCGGAACTGGAGGCCAATGGACCACTCGCCCGAAACGGGAAAGCGTACGTTTGCATAGTACGTACCCACCTCCTTCCCCTTTGCCAGACCATCACCAGCCTGCGCCCGGTCAGGGCTGGTGGCGAAGATGCGCCCCTGGCCCGTCTCGATCGGCTGGCCTGAGTCCTTGTCCTTCACCACGATCTTAAATACCGTGGTCCCTTCCGCGACCGGCGGCAGCGGCGTCACGCTGATGCGGAACGCCATGTCATTGGTCCACTGCCGCATCTCTGTGCTGTGATCACCACCACCGCAAGCGAGCGCGGTGACCGCCACAGTCAGACCGACCGTGATCGCGGCAACTCGCCGCGTCAGCTTGCGCTGTGACATGCGCGGTAGCGTGCGCGGTGATGATCCAGTGGTCATGAGGAGTAGTATTCCAGCCCGAGATGAGTGATCTGCTCCTCGCCCATAAGATGGCGAAGGGTGTTCTTCAACTTGGTCTGCTGGATGAAGAGATCGTGCTCGGGCTGCAAACCCGGGGCCGCCATCGGGCTCTTATAATAGAACGATAGCCATTCCTGGATTCCCTTCAGCCCTGCGCGCTGCGCAAAGTCGCTGAACAGCGCGAGATCCAGTACGATCGGGGCGGCGAGGATCGAATCGCGGCAGAGAAAGTTGATCTTGATCTGCATCGGGTAGTTCATCCACCCGAAGATGTCGATGTTGTCCCAACCTTCCTTGTTGTCGCCGCGCGGCGGATAGTAATTGATGCGAACCACATGGGCAAAGTCCTTGTACAGCTCGGGATATTTCTCCGGCTGCAGGATGTCGTGCAGCACCGAGAGCTTGGACTCTTCCTTGGTCTTGAACGACTGCGGATCGTCCAGAACTTCGCCGTCGCGATTACCGAGGATATTGGTGGAATACCAGCCTGCAAGGCCGAGCATGCGGGCCTTGATGCCGGGCGCAAGCACCGTCTTCAACCACGTCTGGCCGGTCTTGAAATCCTTGCCAGAGATGGGGACGTTGTGCTGCTGCGCCAACTGCGTGATGGCGGGAATATCGACCGTGAGATTGGGTGCGCCGTTGCAGAATGGGATGCCTTCCATCATCGCCGCGTAGGCGTACAGCATCGACGGCGCGATCGCCTCGTCATTGTTGTCCATCGCGCGCTCAAACTGCTCGACGGTCGCGTGCTGCGGGCCCGGCTTGATGTAGATCTCGGTGGAGGCACACCAGACAATGACAAGTCGATCCAGCTTGTTGCGCGCCTTGAAGTCGCGCATGTCCTGCCGCAGCTGCTCTGCCAGATCGCGCTTCGTCTTGCCGGTCTTGACGTTGGTACCGTTCAGCCGGGTGACGTAGTGATTGTCGAATACCGCCGGCATTGGTTTGATGCTGGCCAGGAAATCGGCGATCGGAGCGATGTCCTTCTCCTCCAGGACGCCGGCCTTGCGAGCTGCCGTGAGTGCATCGTCCGGAATGGGATCCCACGCACCGAACACGATATCGTTGAGATCGGCGAGCGGGACGAAGTCCTTGATGAATGGCGCGCGGTTCTCGGTGCGCTTGCCCAACCGGATTGTCGCCATCTGTGTGAGCGACCCAATCGGCTTGGAATACCCGCGGCGAATGCTCTCGACGCCGGCCATGAAAGTGGTAGCAACGGCACCCAATCCGGGGGTAAGAATTCCGAGCTTGCCAGTCGCAGGCGCGATGTTAGCGGGCGCAGTGGTAGCAGACGCCGCGGGGGATGTGGCGTCGTTAGGCGGTACGGAAGAGTTAGACATTCACCAGGGGTTTCTTGGACGTGACCTTGTAAACGAAGTTGATCCGCTGAACCGCGGTCATCCACGCGGTGACGGTAAGCAGGACAACGATAGCAATGAGCACCCATCCATCGAGTGCCAAACCGAAGAGGGCCTGTGGTGCTGATAATAACACGACGCGCTCGGGCCGCTGCATCAGCCCGACCTTCGCGTCAATGCCCAGCGCCTCGGCCCGCGCCCGGGTGTAGGAAACGAGGAACGTCCCGATGATACCGGCGAGGCAGAAGACGACGATGTAGATATTGTGATACACCGGTGACGGCGCGTAGAAGAGCGCCAGCCCGGCCATCACCCCACCGTCCGCGACCCGGTCCAGCGTGGAATCATAGAATGCGCCGAACACCGTGGAGGTGCCAGTCCTTCGCGCGACGGTGCCGTCGAGCACGTCGAACAGTGCCGTGACGCCGATGATGAACCCAGCCGTGCGGATGTGGCCGACCGCATACACCGCGGCGGCCGTCAGCGTGCAGACGGTCCCGATGGTGGTGATCGCGTTCGGACTCACTCGGCGCAGGACCAGGAAGTCAGCGACAGGTTCAATGACCCGCAAATAACCGGCCTTTATCGCCTCCCAGAGCGCGTTCATTCGCGTAGAAGCTAGCCCTCCAGCGGCTTCGCGGCTAGGGCACCAGCGCTATGGCACCTGCCACTCGTACAGACCGGAGAGCGTGACGTTGTCACGTGTATATGTCCGCGACCCATCGGCAGGCGTTGCCTTTAGCTCCACCGTCGTACCCGCCGGAATACCCGGTACGCTCATACTCGCGGCGCTGCTAGACGCTACCTGCTTTATGAAAACGTCCGTTCCCCCGTTCACCACATACACATTGAGCGGCTGGGTAAGATTGTTAGTCACGCGGAGGGTGACTTCGCTCGCTGCCTGCGGCCCCGTACGTACCTCCACCTGCCGTGGCCCACACGCGGTCAGTGGCGCGGCGGCGGCAAGTACCAACAGCGCCGCTGCGCATCCCTTTAATGCCTTCATATGACTCTCAACTGGGTTAGTGATGGCGGCCTCGGATCAGTACAGCAGATACTTCTTCACCCGTTCCCGAAATGCATAGGCCGGGCCGTACGTCCTGTCGATCACCGCGTCGGGATCTTCCCCGCTCAGGATAGCTACGCGAATAGCGGCAGATCCGAAGAGTCGATCGAAACGCGTTTCCTTGATCGTGAGTTGGGACGGATTGGCGCGGTGAATGGCCGACAGCAGGGCGGCGCAGAGCCTTGCTGTCTTCAGCGAATTGCGCTCGGTGACCTCGATTCTGAGGCCGTGGACCAGTTGCCCGTTGTACTTCCCGTCGCCCGGATTACGCGGCGTGAAATCTTCGGCAACGAAGCGGACGCCGCCGACCGGCCTCTCCTTGAGGAATGCAAGGACCTTGGCCGCGTCCATCCACGGGGCGCCGATGCGCCGAAAGGACTCCGGAGTGCCACGCCCCACCGAAACGTTGGTTGCCTCGAACGGCACCAGTGCGGTGTACAGCATTTCGCTTTCGAACGTGCGCAGATTCGGCGACGGCGGCACGAAGGGCAGCCCCGTCCGATCGAACCAGAGCTCCCGGCTCCAATTGCGCGCCGGTATGACGTGGAGATCGGCGCCGATCTTGAGCTCGTCGTTGTAGAATCTGGCCAGCTCGCCGAGCGTCATCCCGTGACGGAGTGGAATCGGGTACAGCGCCCAGGCGAGCCCCGGTTTACCTGGAGCTGGATCGTTCGGATTGGCCAGGCTCGAATCCAGCACCGGTCCCTCGACGATCGAGCCGGTTATCGGATTCGGGCGGTCGAGAATGACAACGGGCTTCCGGGCTCGAGCCGCCGCGCGCATGGTGTACACCATCGCGCCCTCGTACGTCCACGTTCGCGAGCCAACGTCCTGCAGATCGATTAGGACCATGTCCACCGCGCGGATGGCGGAATCCGGCGGTGGCATCGTCTCGGCTCCGTACAGCGAGATGACCGGGAGACCTGAAGCGCGGTCAACGCCGGACGCGATGCCCGTGCGGTCCTCCACACCGGCGATACCGTGCTCGGGTGAGAAGATCGTCACCAGGTGAGCGTTTACGTTCCTTGCGCGCCGGTCCGTGCGCAGCAGGTCTATGTCGCGCCGCCCCTTCTCATCAATGCCGCTCTGGTTGGTGAGGATGGCGAGCCGCTTTCCCGCGATGAGGGAGGCGCTGTCCGCCAGCAGCACCGTTATCCCCGGGTGAACAGTCGCTTCCGCGAGATCGCGTGGATCGTCGACGCGGTGGTAGATCACCGTGCATGCGGCGCTCAGCGAGAGAAGCGCAAAAAGATGGACAGCAAGCGGTCGCGGCATCGCGGTAGGTCCGGTAAGTTGTGTGGTCAGAATAATCGCAAACAGCGAGCCTTCCTGCTATGACTCTCACCGCAATTGATTGGGCGATCGTCGCCGCCTACTTCCTCGTATCCGCAGGAATCGGCCTTCTCTTCACCAAGCGTGGAGGAGAAAGCCTAAGCGAGTACTTCCTTTCCGGACGGGACGTGAGCTGGTGGCTCGCGGGCACGTCGATGGTCGCGACGACCTTTGCCGCTGATACCCCACTAGTGGTAACTGGGTTGGTCGCGTCGCACGGCGTGGCCGGAAATTGGCTCTGGTGGAACATGCTGATGAGCGGAATGCTCACTGTGTTCTTCTTTGCGCGCCTGTGGCGCCGGGCCAACGTCATGACCGACGTGGAGTTTGCGGAGATCCGCTACGGTGGTAAGCCCGCAACCTTTCTGCGCGGCTTCCGCGCCCTGTATCTAGCGATTCCCATCAATCTCATCATCCTGGGGTGGGTCACGCGTGCGATGATCAAGATCCTGACCATCTCGCTCGGTCTCCGAACCGTCCAGATCGCGGGCGTTCCGGTATCCGGCGAAGTGGTCGCTGTCGGGATCTGCTTCGTCATCACCATGTCCTACTCGGTAGCCGCTGGGATGTGGGCTGTGCTGTGGACCGATCTCATCCAGTTTGTCGTCAAGATGAGCGCCGTCATCGTCCTGGCCATTTACTCTGTGCGCGCCGTGGGTGGAATGGCGGCGCTGAAGGCGGGAGTCGCGGCGCACTTCGGCAGCGAGGACGCTGCCCTGTCGGTGCTCCCGATGCACGTGTCGGGCAACGGCGTCACCGCGTACGCATGGATGCCGATGGTTGCGCTCGGCGTCTTCCTCTCGGTGCAGTGGTGGGCAGCATGGTATCCGGGCGCCGAGCCCGGAGGCGGCGGCTACGTGGCGCAACGCATATTCTCGGCGAAGACGGAGAAGGACGGCGTGCTCGCCACGCTCTTGTTCCAGGTGGCCCAGTACGCCATTCGACCGTGGCCGTGGATCGTAACAGGGTTGGCTACTCTGATTCTGTATCCCAATCTGGCTGATCGGGAGTCCGGCTACGTCAAGGCGTTCGTCGATCTCCTCCCAACGCCATGGCGCGGCTTTATGATGGCGGGCTTTGCCGCGGCTTACATGTCCACGGTAGGGACACAGCTGAACTGGGGCGCGTCATACCTGGTGAACGATTTCTATAAGCGTTTTCTACGGAAGGACGAGACGCAGGCGCACTATGTGAAGGTGTCGCGCTGGACCACTGTCGGTCTGTTCATGGCTTCCGTCGTCGTCACGTCGCAGCTCTCCACTGTTGAGGGCGCGTGGAAGCTACTGCTCTCGCTCGGCGCGGGAACGGGGCTGGTTCTCATTCTTCGGTGGTACTGGTGGCGCATCAACGCCTGGTCGGAAATCAGCGCGATGATCACTTCCTTTATCGCGTCACTTGCACTGTACCGGCCGATCCACGGACTGTACGCGGCAGATGATCTTCGCGGCGACGCGTGGCTCATGCTGCTCATCGTCGCAATCAGCACCGTTGTCTGGGTGAGCGTCACCTTCATGACGGCGCCGGAATCCGACGCGACGCTGGACTCGTTCTACAAACGGGTGCGGCCGGGCGGCCCGGGGTGGCGGCAAGTTTCCGAGCGGCTGGGGTACGGCGCCGAGTCGATTCCCGGCGGCGCACTCGCGTGGACCAACTGGATCGCCGGTGTGGTGGGGGTGTACAGCGCTTTGTTCGGAATCGGCAAGCTCGTCTTCGGCGATTTCGGAACGGGGGCGGTACTGCTGGTGGTCGCCACTATTTCGTTCGTCTGGATCGCCCGTAGCTTCCGGGAGGATTTGATCCCCGACATTGCTGACATGCCCACGTCGACACTACCGGATCCCGCCGGGTTGGGGACGCACGGTGTAGGGGCGACCGGCGGTCGCCCTCTCGGTACACCCACCGATGTCCATGCATGAACGGATTTATCCAACCATCGTTATATTTCAGCATCTAAAGGAGGCGTCACCATGGCAGTTTCTAGCCAACCAGAGATTCTACTAACCATCACGCCGGCCGCGGCCGTCGAGGTGCAGAAATTCATGGAGATGGAGAAGGTCTCGCCAGAAGCTGGCGGCCTTCGCGTCAGCATTCAGCCCGGCGGTTGCAGCGGGTTCAAGTACTCCCTCCTCATTGAGGACAAGCCGGCCGAGGATGATCTCATTATCGACGGCGAGGGGTACCGGGTGTTCGTCGATCCATTCTCAGCTCAGTACGTCAACAACGTCACGGTCGATTACGTGACGTCGATGCAAGGCTCGGGCTTCACTTTCAAGAACCCGAACGCCACCGGCGGTTGCGGTTGCGGCTCGTCGTTCTCGGCCTGACGTAGTCGCGGGACTGTTCAAGCTGCCCGGACGCCGTATAGCACGTTTTACAACAGAGGGCGGTGAATGAGATATTCGTTCACCGCCCTCGATTTTATCGTCATTGTCGTCTACCTGGCCGGGACGACGCTCTTTGGCGTGTACCTCGGCCGCGGCCAAAAGGACGCCAAGGATTACTTCCTTGCCGGCCATGGCATTCCGTGGTGGGCTGTCCTCTTCTCCATCGTCGCCACCGAGACGAGCGCGCTCACCGTCATATCCATACCGGGTCTGGCGTACATCGGAAACCTCGGCTTTCTACAGGTCGCGGCTGGGTATATCATCGGCCGAGTCGTGGTGGCGTTCACCTTGTTGCCGCGATACTATCGAGGGAACCTGGTCACCGCGTACGCACTGCTGGAACAACGCTTTGGCGTGGCGACGCGGCGATTCGCTTCTGTCGTGTTCATGCTCACGCGAGCGTTCGCGGACTCCGTACGCCTCTTCGCCACCGCAATTCCGATCGCGCTGATCATCGGCCCGGTGATGCCGCTGCGCCTGGTGATGCCAACGGCGATCCTCACGCTTGGTGCACTCACACTTATCTATACGTATCATGGCGGCGTGCGCGCGGTGGTGTGGACCGATGTGGTGCAGACTTGCGTGTACCTCATCGGGGGGATGGCGGCTGTCGTGATCCTCAGCCACGGTGTAAACGGCGGCTGGACGACGATTCTGCACACCGCCGGCGAAGCTGGGAAGCTCCGCGTCATCGACACGTACACCGGATTCGACCGGCCGCATACGGCACTGGCTGGTCTCATCGGCGGTGCCTTCCTATCGATGGCGTCGCACGGCGCCGATCAGGTAATCGTGCAACGGCTCATGGCGGCGGGTAGCCTGCGTGATGCGCGCAAGGCACTAATAGGAAGCGGTATCGCGGTGTTCCTGCAGTTCGCGCTCTTCCTCATCATCGGCGCGGGGCTGTGGGTGTACCTCGGTGCGCGCACATTCGACTCGCCCGACAAGATATTCCCGACCTTTATCGTGACGGCGATGCCGCCGGGCCTCATCGGTCTGCTAATCGCGGCGATTCTGGCGGCTACAATGAGTGCGCACTCGGGCGCTATCAATTCGCTCGCGGCCGCCACCGTTCACGACATCTACCTCCCGCTTACGGGCCGAAGCGCCGACGAGGCGCGAACGCTCCGAGTGGCCAAGCTCGCAAGTCTCGCTTGGGGCGTGACGCTGCTCATCATGGCACTGCTGTACAAGCAGCAGGGGACGCCGGTGGTCGTGGTCGCGCTTTCGATCGCATCATTCACGTACGGCGCGCTGCTCGGCGGCTTTGCGCTCGGCATTCTATGGAAGCGGGCGCAGCAGCGCGACGCTCTGGTCGGGATGATCTCCGGAATTCTGGTGATGAGCGTGGTGGTCTTTGCGAAGCAGCTATCCGTTCTCTGGCCGGCACTTGCTCCACTCGGCACGATCGCATGGCCTTGGTACGTACTCATCGGGACGACGGTCACCGTCTCCATGGGAATCCTTTCCTCGTTCGTTGGCAGCGCCCGCGACGTGAGACGCCCGATCTAACATCGCATCAGCTGCAATGGCATCATGACGGATACGGACAGCACGGACAACGTCGACAGCACTAACAGCATTGACATTACCGACAGTATGGAAGTCGAGGGAATCAGCGATTTCGTGGTTGGGATCGATGCTGGTGGCAGCAAGACACGCGTTGTTGTTGCGACACTCGCCGGCGAACAGCTCGCCGAAGTTGTGGGGCCCCCCGCGGCGATGTCCCCCGGAAATGCTGAGCATTCGGCTGCGGTAATCGCCGCGTTGGTGGCGAGCGCCCTTGCCAACGCCGAAGTGGGCGATCGGCTTCCGCGCGCGCTCTGCGCTGGAGTCGCCGGAACCGGGCGCGAGACCGAACAGCGAGACCTACAGGATGCACTCACGCGTCGCGCAGTTGCGGACGCCGTGATGGTGGAAACAGATGCCCAAGTCGCGCTATCCGACGCGTTCGGTGACGGCGCTGGAATCATTCTCATCGCCGGGACTGGGTCGATCGCCTTCGGACGAAGCCCGGCCGGAGCGATCGCGCGCTGTGGTGGCTGGGGCCTCGCCTTCGGTGACGAGGGGAGCGGCGCATGGATTGGCCGGCGCGCGTTGAGCGTGGTCGCCGCCGCGCATGATGGCCGCGAGCCGGAGACGGCGCTCACCGGCGCCATTCTCACCGCTGCGCAGGTGAATCAGCCGGAGCAGCTCATTCCATGGGCAATCGCCGCCGATAAGCAAGCACTCGGCGCACTAGCACCTTCGGTAGTCGCCATGGCGATGCAGGATGACATACGCGCCAACAGCATCATCGATATGGCTGTCGAGGAGCTGGTGCTGCACGTCCGTGCGCTCGGCAAACGTCTCTTCGTGGATGACCGCGCAGCGTTTGATGTGGCATTCACCGGCGGGCTACTACGAAAGGGATCGTTGCTGCGCAAGCGGCTGGAGCGCCGGCTCAAGACCGCCGTGCCGGGCGCCACCGTTAACGCTGTGGAGATCGACGCAGCGCGTGGCGCCGTGAAGCTGGCGCTCCGCTGTGCTTCGATCAGCCGCGCCGCACTCTAGCTCAACCATGGCGATAAAGAGCGGCACAATGCACCACATCGATGTCGTGAGGCCGGGCGATCCCGACGTGATGCACATCACCGACGGACCGCTCCCTCCAGTGGGCGCTGACGACGTTCGGATCCGCGTGGAGGCGGCCGGCGTGAACCGAGCCGACCTGATGCAGCGCGAGGGAAAGTATGCAGCGCCCAGCACGGCTTCACACATTCTGGGGCTCGAGGTGGCGGGGCACGTGTCGGCGGTGGGGGCACGCGCCGGACTGGTGTGGAATGTGGGAGACGAGGTATGCGCGCTGGTGGACGGTGGCGGTTACGCCACAGAGTGCGTCGCACCCGCGGCGCAGTGCCTACCCGTTCCCGCCGGCATGTCGATGGTGCAGGCCGCGTCGCTACCCGAGGCGATGTTCACCGTCTGGTATAATGTCTTTCACCGCTGCAAACTGAGCGCGGGCGAGGCGTTTCTGGTGCACGGCGGAACGAGCGGTATCGGTGTGATCGCTATTCAGCTCGCTCACGCCACTGGTGCACGAGTGTTCGCGACCGCGGGGTCGGCCGAAAAGTGCGACGTGTGCATCCAGCTCGGCGCCGACATTGCTATCGACTATCGCGAGGTAGACTTCGTGAGTGTCGCCCTGGACAACACCAGCGGGCGTGGTGCGGATGTGATCCTGGACATGGTCGGCGGTCCGTACGTGGAGCGCAATCTTCGCGCGCTAGCGACCGAGGGACGCATGGTGAACATCGCATACATGCAGGGGAGCCGCGTGACCGTGGACCTGATGCCGATCATGACGAAACGGCTCACCCTGACCGGCTCCACGATGCGCCGCCTTCCATCGCCCGAGAAGGCAGTCGTTGCTCAGGAGCTGATGCTGCGTGTGTGGCCGCTCATCGAGCGCGGAATGATTCGACCTGTGATCGCGGAGACGTTCCCGCTGGCCAATGCCGCGGATGCGCACCGGGCGATGGCGGCTCCGCATATGGGGAAAGTTGTGCTGACGGTGTAGCGCGGTGCGAACCAACGCCGCCGCGCGTGACTTAAATTACTACGGCTACCGAAGAAAGTGATACAGACCGTAAATGGCGAGCGCGACGCCGCCAACCACGATTACGCCGCCGGCCGTACCACCAATTCTGCTCCCGGCAAAGGCGGCAACGGCCCCAACGCCGACCAGAGCCAGATTTTTTCCCAGTCCCCCGTGTGGCCCCTCCGGAACAGCTACAAAGAAGCCTGTTTTGGCCGACAACGTGTGGAACGCAACTGGTGATATCCGGGGGCCGGCAATGAAGGCCGCGCCGGGTGTAGCATGCGATGCCGTGTTTGGATCATGCTCACCGGCCACCGGTTGCGAAGCCGATTGATAATGAGGTTGCGCGGTGAGGGTTTGAGGCGATATGGCGACGACGAGGATGATTGCGGCACAGAGGCTTCTCTGCAGCACCAAAAGCTTTCTAAACATGCGGCACCTCCAGGTGCGGCTGGGAAGTCAATTTCACGCCGGCCGTGCACCGAGCGTGCCGAACGACACACTTAGCTTCGAGTGTCTCTTCCGTTGCTAATGGGTGGGTGCGGAGCTGAGGCTGGGACGTGGACCCGTGACTCACACCACAGCAAATCCTTGCCCACTGGGTGGAATATTCCTATCTTTCTGCAATCTACCGCAGAGAGAGAGGATAAATGGCACTCAACATCAAAAATCCAGAGGCCGACCGACTGGTTCGTGAGCTAGCAGCCACGACCCACGCGTCGTTCACTGACGTTGTAGTGAGCGCGCTCCGGGAGAAGTTGGCGCGTGAGGTAGGACGGCGCCGCTCCCTCGGATTGGCCGACGAGATCGCGCGGATCCAGCAGCGGGTATCCCAATTACCCGTGCTCGATCCACGAACTCCGGAAGAGATCCTGGGATACAACTCGCAAGGCGTTCCGTGCTAGTAGTCGGCGCGTGATCCTGGATACATCAGCGATCCTTGCTCTCCTCTGGAGCGAGCCCGAGTCTGAGCGTCTGGTCATCGCGATTGAAGCCGATCTGGACCGTCGCATGTCGGCAGCGTCTGTCGTCGAAAGTGGCATCGTCGTTCAGGCCCGCCATGGCGATCCTGGCGAACGCGAGCTGGATGTCTTGATCCACCGACTAGGCATCGACGTAGTTCCGGTAACGCAGGAACAGACGGAGTTTGCCAGATCGGCGTTTCGACTTTACGGCAAAGGACGTCATCCGGCCGGGCTGAACTACGGAGACTGCTTCAGCTATGCCCTGGCCATCGTTGCCGATGAGCCGCTCCTGTTCACGGGTAACGATTTCACTCAGACAAACGTCCGCATAGCATAGCCCACTCACCATTCCCTGCCGAGAAGCCACACCCAACGTGAGTTAATCCGTTGCGGTAAGCTCAGTATGCCGGTCGAGCGCTGACACCGCCGCTGGGACCAGCAGCACTCCTTCCCATCGCGCCATCACCGCGCTCGCGAGACAGTTCCCAACCAGATTGATGCTGGTGCGCGCCATGTCCATGAATGCATCCACACCCAGGATGACTGCTACAGCCTGAAGCGGCAGCCCGAACATCGCCAGCGCGCCGGACAGGATCACCAGCGAGGCACGCGGAACCGCTGCGACGCCCTTGCTCGTCAACATCAGCGTTAGCATCATCAGAATCTGTTGCGAGAGCGGCATGTGAATGCCCGCAGCCTGCGCGGCGAAGACGGACGCGACGGCGAGATACAGCGTGCTGCCGTCCAGATTGAAGGAGTAACCCGTTGGCATCACGAATGCGACGATGCGCCCCGGGACTCCCATCTCCTCCATGCGCTCCATCGCCAGCGGGAGCGCCGCTTCAGATGACGCGGTGGAGAACGCGATGAGCGCTGGCTGCCTGACCGCGCGTATGAACGCTCGGATCGGCACGCGGGTGAAGTACGCGATCGGCAGAAGAATGATGAGCACGAACACCGCGAGCGCACCGTACAGGGTCAGCACCAGCTTCCCGAGACCGACGAGAACACCTATGCCGCTCTTGCCGATGGTGACCGCGATCGCTGCGCCGATGCCGATGGGCGCGTACATCATCACGAGCGAGGTGAACTTGAACATCAGGTCAGACAGCGCACCGCAGAAATTCAGCATGCGCTGCCTGTTCTCGCCACGCAGCTTCGTCAGCGCGACGGCGAACAGGATGGACCAGAACACCACCTGCAGCACTTCATTCGTTGACGCAGCCTCGAAGAAGCTCTGCGGCACGGTGTGCTCCAGCACCCCGCCGAACGTAACCTTGGTCTGTGCCATCCTGGCGATGTCGGCCGGCTCGGCGGCGCCGAGCACAACGCCGATTCCGGGGCGAACGAGATTCACCGCGGTAAGGCCGATCGCGAGCGCTGCCGTGGTGACGATCTCGAAGTAGAGAATCGAACGGAAGGCGAGCTTCCCTACCCTCGCCATATCGTCGCCGTGACCGGCAATCCCGACCACCAAAGTGCTGAAGATGAGCGGGACGATCAACGACTTGATCATCCGCAGAAAGATGGTGGACAGAGGGTTGAGGCTCTGCGAGAACACCGGGAAAAAGATTCCGAGCGCGATGCCAACGGCGGCCGCGATCAGTATCCACTGCGTAAGAGAAATACGTCGCAGCGAGTTCAGCATCGATTTGTGTTGAAAGTGTTACTTGGATGCTGCGTTGTTACGCCGCAACACTGAGTGCCTGATCCCATAGGCGAAGTACAGCACCAGCCCGATGATCAGCCACACGACGAACCTGATCCACGTCTCTCCAGGGAGGCCCCACATCACGAAGAAGCACGCGCCGGCACCCATCAGCGTGACCGGCCAGACGAACGGGACGCGGAACGGGCGCGGCCTGTCAGGTTCCTTGTAACGCAGCACCAGCACTCCCAGGCAGACAAGAATGAAGGCGAACAACGTCCCGATGTTGGTGAGATCGTACGTCTCCCCAGCATCTCCGATCAACGACCAGAGCGCGACGAACGCTCCAGTCAAAATCGTGGTGACATATGGAGTTCTGTACTTGCCGGAAATCTTGGCTGCCCATTGCGGTAGCAGCCCGTCGCGCGCCATGGAGAAAAAGATGCGCGGCTGGCCGTACTGAAATACCAGGAGAACGGCGGTCATCGAAAAGACAGCGCCGAGTGCCACGAGCCAGCCAGCAGTGCCAAGCCCAACGCGCTGAAGCGCAAAGGATAGGGGATCTGCGTGGACACTCGGGTCCAGCTCCGTGTACTTCACCATTCCGGTGAGCACGGCGCCGACGATGATGTAGATCACCGTACAGATCGCTAGTCCGCCAAGAATGCCGATCGGCAGATTTCGCTGCGGGTTCTTGGTCTCCTCGGCAGCCGTGGAAATGGCGTCGAAACCAATGTAGGCGAAGAATACGATGGCTGCACCGTGGTGAATTCCAGAGAATCCGTTGGGCGCGAAGGGGTGATAGTTCGCCGGATTGATGTGCGTGACTCCGACCCCGATGAACAGCGCGAGCGCGAGCAGCTTGACGACAACCATCACGTTGTTTGCACGCGCACTCTCGCGAACACCGAACAGCAACAGCCATGTGATTAGCGCAACTATTGAAAACGCAGGAAGGTTCACGAGTATCGGAATGCCCGCGATCCTCGGCGCCGTCTGAAGCATCCCGTGAACTACCGGATCGGAGCTGAGGAGCGCCGTCCGGTACCCGGTGGTGACATAGTATGGAAGGTGAAGCCAATCGCCCGTCAGGGTCTTGAAGTAGTCACCCCACGATATCGCGACGGCGACGTTTCCGACTGCGTACTCGAGAATGAGGTCCCACCCAATGATCCACGCGATTATCTCGCCGAGCGTGGCATACGAGTATGCGTACGCGCTCCCGGCCTGCGGGATCATGGACGCGAGCTCCGCGTAGCAGAGCGCAGCGAGTGCGCAGGCGAACCCCAGCAGCAGGAAAGAGAACACCAGCGCCGGTCCAGCGC
>JBPCQO010000264.1:0-9110 GCA_050998035.1 Gemmatimonadaceae bacterium
GCGGGGAGCGATCGTCGGTGTTCCGGGTGCGTTCGGAGCGTCGCACGGAGGTGGTGAGTTGGTATCTTCGACTGCGTGATCCGCGGGGACACGACGCGATGTTCGGATTGGTGCGCATCGAGGCCGCGTTGAGTGATGACGTGGCCGCTCGGGCAAATGAGATATCTCGCTGGGTGCTGGGCGAAGCGTCACCGCTGTCGCTCCCCGACAATCGTTGGGACCGCATGGCGTACGGAATACGAGATTGTGAGGAGTTCTTGAGAGCGATAGCATCGTGATAGCATCATGACAGCTGTACTTGGTCGCGTGGTAGCAACCGAGCGCAAACCCAACACGCCGCACGAGTTCCACTTCTGGACTGCGTTGGAGTCTCCAGTCGGGATCGGAACCATCGTGCGGGTGGACGGGCGCCAGCCAGTAAATGGGCAGATTCCGCACGTGTACGGGATCGTGACGGAGGGTTTCAGCTATACGGACCTGCTCACGCCCATGCACGACGTGTTGAGTCACGACGGTACTCCGAGCAGTGCGGGTTTCGCAGCCACGGACCGTGCCGAGATCCGGCTGTACACCGCGGCCGTTCTGCGCCACATCCCCGAAGAGCCACTTCAACCTGTGCCGATGGGTGATGTGTTTCTGGCGCAGGAGGAGGACGTCAACGTCGCGCTCAGGATGGACGGGTACCTGCGCGAAGGACGGAGCACGGGGATACCGATCGGGGTATACAGGGCTGGTGGCACTGACGCGACCGTATATCTCGACGCGGACTTTCTCGTTGGCCCAGAAGCAGCGCATCTCAATATCACAGGCGTATCAGGACTGGCGACCAAGACGAGTGCGGTCGAGTGGCTACTCGCTTCGGTGTTCGCGCATTTCCCGGAGAGTCGCGGCTCGATCGCGGCCGTGTGTTTCAACGTGAAGGGTCCTGACCTGTGTTTCCTGGATCAACCGGGCAACCTGGATGATCAGGATCGCGCACTGTACGAGCAGATGGGCGTTCCCGCGAAACCGTTCGACAATGTGCGCTACTACGCCCCGCTTGCGGCGCGCGGATACTCGCTCAACACTTTGCGCTCCAACGAGGCGCTGCTGCACAACGTGGTCCCGCTGACGTGGGGGCTACGCGAGGTGCTGCAGTTCGCCGAGGTGTTACTGAACCGGGACGACCTGGACGCGAAGGCAGATGCGCTGATCGATTTCATCACACGCAACGTGATAGATCAGCCGTTCAGCGATCCAATGCTGGCGCGCTCACACGTGGTGCAGTCGTTTGCAGATCTGGAGGACTGGTTCCGCGACGTACTGCACGGCCTGGAAAACGGCAACAAGGAGAGCTGGCGGACGCACCACGTTGCGACGATCCGCAAGGTGCGGAACCGTCTCTCTAACATCTCACTCAGGTGCGCGGGGCTGGTAACGGACTCGGGGCCCGTGAGCGATCTTCCTTTCGGGTCGTTCGAGGATCGCGCAACGTACGTGATCGACGTCGCAAATCTGGAGGAAGACGCGCAGGATCTCATCTTTGCACGCGTGGTGTCCAAGTTGAGGGAGCACCTGGAGCGTCGCGACCTGGGTGTGAAGCACGTCATCGTATTTGTTGACGAACTGAACAAGTATGCGCCTGGCGACGGTCCTGACACTTACGTGCGCAAGATGCTGCTCGACATCGCGGAGCGTGGTCGGTATCTGGGCCTCGTGCTGTTCAGCGCGCAGCAGTTCCGATCGCAGGTACACCGCCGCGTCGTGGGAAATTCCGGAACCTCGGTGTACGGGCGGATGGATGGCGACGAGCTGGCGACGCCGGGGTACGCGGTGCTGTCTCCGGCGATCCGGACCAAGCTCGCTACCCTGGAAAAGGGGCAGCTGATGATCCGGCATCCACACTTCACGCAGCCCATCTTTGTGCGTTTCCCGCGGCCGGCGGTGATGACGGGGCGTGTGGGAGCCGAGCAGTATCCGCAGGGCGGAGAGGTGTCGCTGGAGCTGTCGGTGTACAGGTCGCTGCGTGCGCTGGATCCATCGATCGCTCTGAATTCAGTGATGGATGTGATCGGCTTGCATGAGGAACGCGACGTGCTGCGCGCGCGTGCGCTCACGCTGCAGGAGCGCCCGGCCGATGTGTTGGGCGCGTTCAAAGGACATTTGCCGCGTCGAGTATCGCAGTCTGTCCCAGCCCATACGCCGCGTGTGGCCGCGTTGCGCGGCTCGGCCGGCGACGATCCGTATGGAGCGTAGGATGTGGGCGGGGACGGGTATAAAGTCGATTGCCTTGGTGGTGACGATACTCGCCGCGGTGGTGTTTATTGCCCGTCCCTTGCAGGCGCAGCAGAAGGTCACTCTCCGCATCCGGCCGCCCGTTGGTGACACGCTACGGATGGAGCTGGAGCAGCGGTTCGAGATGGCACGAGAGGACGTGGCCGGTTCCCCGAGTGGGAGCATGAGCGGATCGATGCGTGTGTGGACGCGGGCTGTCGTGCTCAGACGAGTGGGGACCGCGACCGATCTGTTGTCGGTGACTGACTCCGTAAGAGTGCTTCCTCCAAACGCTGCCTCGCTGCCGCCACTTCGCGACGCGAAGCGCGCGCTGGAGGGTCGCACGGTGCATTTACAGATCGCGCAGGATGGCGAGATATCGGTGGCGGGCGGCGCGCGCGGTGCTGGTACGTCCGCTGGCGTTGGTACGGATGTGCCGGCGGTTCTGCCGACTCAGCCCGTAGCCGTGGGCGAGTCGTGGACGCGTAACATTGTGGTGCCGTTGAGTGCGACAGAGCGAGAGACTGCGAGAGTTCACACGACGCTTCGTCTGGATTCGCTCAGCAGGGACGGCGGGGTCGCGTATCTTTCACTCAACGGTGACGTGACGCACGATCATGCGCAGCACTCGGCGGTGATGCGCGGCAACGTCACCGGTACGCTCGTCGGGACCATCGAGATCGACAGGCGAATGGGGTGGATCACGAATTCGCAGACCGTTCTCGCGATCATGTCGGTAGTGAAATCGGATGGGAGACCACCGGTTCACTTGAGAGTACGCGTCACGCAGTCGCTACACGCGCTGGTGGAGGGCTGATACGGATGCGTATCGTGCACCTCGCCGACCTGCATCTGGGATTTCGGCAGCATCAACGACTCACGCCGACCGGCATCAATCAGCGTGAAGCCGATGTGGCGACTTCGTTCAAGCGCGCGATCGACAAGACGATCGAATTGGCGCCTGACTTCGTGCTCATCGCCGGGGACGTGTTCCATGCCGTTCGCCCCTCCAATCCGGCGATCCTGCACGCGTTTCTTCAGTTCGCGAGACTGACGGAGTCGCTTCCCACCACCAAGGTAGTGATGGTCGCGGGCAACCACGATACGCCACGCACAGCGGAGACTGGGTGCATCCTGAGGCTGTTCAACTCACTGGGGATACACGTGGTGGAAGGCGATGCGCGGCGCATCGATTTCGCCGAGCACGGCGTCTCGGTGCTCGCGATCCCCGACCTCCCAGCGGGGAGGCCGGCGCTCACGCCCAACCCGGACGCACGGCACAATGTGTTACTGCTGCACGGTGAGGTTGCGGGGATGCTCCCTGAGTATGCGCAGAATATGGAGCGTGCCGCTCTGGAAATCTCGCACGACGAACTTGGAGCGGCACGTTGGGATTATGTGGCACTGGGTCACTATCACGTTTACCACAGCGTGGCGCCGAACGCGTATTACTCCGGGTCGCTGGATTACACGAGCGCGAATCCCTGGGGGGAGATCAAGGAGGAGCGGGCGGGCGGGATTCATGCTGGCGCGGGCGGAGGCAAGGGCCTCATCGAGTGGGACCTTGCGACCGGTACTCACGTATGGCATCCGCTGCCCACGTCGCGCCCGCTGATCGATCTGCCGCGCGTGGAAGGGGATGGGCTGACGGCCGCGGAAATAGATGATGCGATTCAGCGGCGCGCTGCGGCTGCACCCGGTGGCATCGATGACAACATCGTGCGCCTCGTTGTGCGTGACGTGTCTCGGCACGTTGCGAGGCAGATGGATCAGAAGGCAATCCGTGATCTGAAGCGACGCGCGATGCACTTCCATCTGGACATTCGACGGCCGGAGGTGGTACGCCGGAGCGCCGGTGGAGCGCCATGGCGCAGACCGTCGCTGGCTGAAGTGTTGAAGGAGAAGCTCGAGACGCGAGTTCTGTCGGCCGGTGTAAATCGCGCGGAATTCGTGAACTTGGGGCTGGAGTACCTCGGTCGAGCGGACATGGATGCGGCACCAACCCCCGTGAGCGCCGATCTGTGAAGATCAATCGTCTCCGGCTGGTAAACTTTCGCCAGCACGTACGCACAGACATCGCGTTCGACAGCGGAGTCACCGCCATTATCGGCGAGAATGGATCGGGCAAGACGACGATCCTGGAGGCGATTGCGTGGGCGCTATATGGACAGCCGGCGATCCGGGGGCAGCGCGACGGAATCCGCTTTATCGGGGCTGGCAATCGCGCGCCGGTCGAGGTGGATCTCGACTTTGATCTGGGTGGCCATAAGTATCGCGTGACTCGCGGTCTCACAACCGCGGCCGTATATCTCGACGGATCCGATGTCGCGGTGGCGAACTCCATCAGCGGTGTGAATGAACTTCTTACCCGTCGGCTGGGCATGTCGCGCGCGGAGTTCTTCAACACGTACTTCACCGGGCAGAAGGATCTCGCGGTAATGGCCGCCATGGGAGCGACGGAGCGCGCCCAGTTTCTCTCTCGTGTGCTCGGCTATGAACGGCTGCGCACCGCGCAGGACATCGCCCGTGAACAGCGCCGCGTCATCGGAGCAGAAATCGCTGGGCTGCGCTCCGGAATGGCCGACCCTGACGTGGTGCTCAGCGCCGTGACTGAGGCGGCCGCGCGGCTGAGGGGTGCGATAAGCGCGTCGAACGAGGCCGGCACGCGCCACGCTGTCGCACTCGCTGAGCTGCGCCGGGTGGCGCCCACATGGGAGCAGGCGCAGCGGCAGCGTGAGCAATGGCAGCGCCTACTCGCCGAAATCACAATTGTGGAGCGAGAACTCACCGTGCTAGTGCGAGATGGTGAACGCATCGGTGCGGAGCTCGCAACCCTCGCGACCGTGCACCAGGAGCTTGCAACGCTGCATGCGACGGTCGCTCCGCTCGCACACCATCGAGCGGAGTGTACGCGGCTCGATGATGTGTTTCGGCAGCAGGGTCGGAGGGCCGCTCTGGTCGAGAATGAGCGGGCAATCGCGGACGAGCTGGTCCGGCTGCGAGAGCGGCTGGCTCGGATTGATACCGCGCCCGCTCTGGAAGAAGAGATTACCGGTCAGCTGGAGCACGAGCGTGGTGAGCTGGACGGCGCCACAGCGGTGCTCGATGAAAGGCGTACCGAGTGGGTGCGTGACCGACAGGAAGCGGAGACCAAACTGCATGAGCTGCGGCGGCAGTACGCTGATGCAAAGCAGCAGCGCGATGCCGTGACAGAGCTCGGCGCGGACGGCATCTGTCCAACCTGCAGCCGTGTGCTCGGCGCAAGCTACAGGGCAGTCGTTGATCAACTGACGGAGCTTCTGGAGACGCTGCAGGTTGACGGACAGTATTTCCGTGATCGTGGTGAGCAGCTCAGCGCAACGCCCGCTGACGTGGTGACGCTGGAGGAGAAGCGCCGCGCGGCAGGTAACACGGTGACCCAGCTCGAGCGGAAGCTGGCGAAGGTTCAGGCAGTGGTTCAGGAGCTACCATCGGTCCAACGCGAGGTCGCCACGAAGGAGGCGCGAAGGGAGGAGATGCAGCGCGAGGTCGCGGCCATAATTGGCGAGTACGACGTGCAACGCCACCAACACCTTCGCGCCGAGATTGAGCGGTTGACGCCGCTCTCGCTGCGTATAGCGCGCCTCGAGGCGGCGGTCGAGCGCGCGCCGTTGGCGAAGGACGAGCAGGCCAGGATTGCAGCGGAGCTAATAAGCGTCACCGAGCGGCGCGACCGGTTGCGCGGCGAGGGTGCAACGCAGGAATTTTCTGAAGCAGCTTACGACGCGTCACGCACCGCGTACAATCGGGCTTCTGAGACTGCTCGTGTTACCGAGCTCGCCGTTGTCGGAGCTCAGGGCGATGTTCGATCCGCGCAGCAGACTCTGGACGGAGCGGAGGCTACGCGGCGCGAGAACGACCGCGTGGCCGAACGGCTGCGGGAGCTCAACAGCAGCCGCTTAATTCACGATGAGATCGACCGCGCGTTTCAGGAGCTACGCTCTGACCTCAATGACGCGCTCCGTCCTGAGCTGTCGGAAGTGGCGAGTTCCTTTCTCAGCTCGCTTACCGACGGGCGCTACAGTCAACTCGAGCTGGACGACAAGTACGACGTCATCATTCTCGAAGATGGGGTTGCAAAGCCGGTGATATCAGGCGGCGAGGAGGACATTGCCAACCTGGTCCTACGCCTCGCGATATCGCAGATGATTGCGGACCGATCCGGGCAGCCGTTCTCGCTCCTGGTGCTGGACGAAGTGTTTGGTTCGCTCGATGCGTCGCGGCGCGACAGTGTGCTGGAGTTGCTGCATCGCCTGGAAGACAGATTTGAGCAGGTGATACTCATTACTCACATAGAGAGCGTGCGCGAGGGAGTGGACAGGGTGATCACCGTGCGATACGACGAAGAGACCGGAGCATCGCTGGTCGATGGTGGCGAAGAAGTGCCAGATTTCATCATCGAGCCGGAGCACGAGGTAGTGGAGTTTGCGTGATGCTACTGCGGGACCAGCTACCGTGAGGGTGGCATGACCGCGGCCTTCGGGCGCGGCTCTCGGCGCGCGCCGAGCGCGTCCGGCCCGCATCCACTCACGGTGGCTGACGTTGCGGGTCTCAACGTGGTTTTCAGCACCGCGTTCACCGACCGGTATCGCAAGGATGGTCTCGTCGGTGTGCACGTCCCCAATCTCAGCAGTGCGATCTGGCGCTTTGCGATAGAGGACGCGGCTGGTGGCGCTATGTTATGGCGCGGCGAGCGCGATGAGCCCGTGGCTTTCAACATCTGCCACCTGTCTGGGAAGGAAGGGTGGATGGGCCCGCTCGCAGTGGATCCGGCGTACCAGGGCCACGGGTTGGGCAAGGCCGTCGTCACGGCCGGAACCGAGTGGCTGCGGGCGCGCGGCGCGACGGTGATTGGTCTGGAAACGATGCCACGCACAGTCGACAATATCGGCTTCTATTCGACGTTGGGCTACGTGCCGGGCAGGCTGACGATCACCGTCACGGTTGAGGCCGCGTATGCTGAGAATCGCGTCCCGCAGCTCGGTCGTCTCACGGAACTGGAGCGCGCAGCGATGACGGAACGATGCGTCGCTCTCTCGTCCGAGCTCGCGCCTGGCTACGACTTTTCCCGCGAGATTGAGCTGACGCAATCGCTCGGCTTGGGCGATACGCTGGTGCTCGAGCGGGCGGGCGCGGTTAACGCGTTCGCCATCTGCCACACCGCGCCGTTGGTCGAAGGGCGCATTCGGGATGAGCTGCGCGTACTGAAGCTCGTTGCGCGTACGACCGCTGATGTCGATGAGATGGTGACTCAACTCGCCGACTACGGGCGACGGAGCGGCGCACGCCGGGTAGCAATCAGATTACAGGGCGGTTATGAAGCGCTGTATCAGCAGATGATCGCACGGGGAGCGCGGGTCCGATGGACGGATCTTCGCATGACGTACAACGGCTTCGCCGAGCAGCTACCAGCGTCCGGAGTGGTGCTCTCCAACTGGGAAATCTGACTCGGGCGCTAACTCTTGAACAGCGAGTCGATCGCATCGCGCACTGTGATTCGGCGCATGTAGAGCAGATCTTCCGGGGCGAACGGAGTGGGAACAATCCCAAACACCGAGTGGATGGTGTTGTCCGGTACGGCGTTACTCATAGCGAGCAGGTCGAGCAAGCCGGTGGTGACGGGCGGGTTGGGGAGGATGCGCTGAAGTGCTGCCACCGCTGGCCTGACCAGAGCTACAGGGACTCCCACAATGGTGCGTCTTGCCCGCATGGCGGTCAGAATGCGCTCGGCCATCTGGCGCAGGGTGAGCGGTGCGGGCCCGCCGAGTGGACAGATCATGCCGATGGTAGCGTCGTCCCGTAACGATTTCAGGATTACGGTCGCGACGTCGCCTACAGAGATCGGCTGAAACAGTGCGCGGCCGCCGGCTGGAAGCGGCAGAACCAACGGCGTGAGTCGCACGAGGCGCGCGATTACGTTGGCGAACTCGTCTTCGGGGCCGAAGATCACGGACGGGCGCAGGATCGTCCACCTGAGCGCGCTGGCGGCTACCATGTCCTGCGCCTCGCCCTTGCTTCTCAGAAACCGAAACGGTGAGCGGCTGTCGGAGCCGTTCTGGGACATGTGCACGAAGCGCTTGATACCGGACTGCAGTGCTGCATCCAGCACGGTACGCGTGGCGTCGGCGTTCACACTGTCGTACTTGGCGTTCGCGCGCTCCTTCGCGATCGCGGCCAGGTGGACGACCGCCGTGGAGCCCTCGAAGGCGGAGCGCACGAACCGTGCATCGCGGATGTCGCCCACCCGGATGTCCACAGGTAGATGCGCGAGCCGAACTGCGGCTTTAGCTGGATTATGTACCAGTGCGCGAACTTGCCACCCGGCACCGACCAGCACTCGGCACAGGTGAGCACCTACAAAGCCGGACGCTCCGGTTACCGCTACGACCGCGCCCGTTCCGTCGACGACGGCGAGCGGGGCTTCCGCGACACCGGTTTGGCCACTCTCAGCGTCAATGGGGCGAGACACGTGTCAGTCTTTACCCCGTGCCTTGTACCCAGGCGTCCCGCGCACAACGATCCTGTAGATGAGCAGGAACATGCCGAGCGTGAGGAACAGGTGCGCCCACCCGGGTGCGTGGAACGCGAAAGTCCACACCGCCCAGCCCACCAGAATTGCGATAGCGGCGATAATTCCGAGGTCCATGGGGTACAAGCTGGTTGCGGGTGGTTTACGGCTGCGGGCGACGTTAAATCTGTTGACCGATTCTGGAACTACCGGTAACTTTCAGCTGTATAAGTTACGTTGTTTTCTTCGGAGCGGAGAGCTCAGTTTTTGAGCCGATAAGTCCTTCGCGTGGGATCAACAAACTGTGTTG
>JBPCQO010000304.1:0-9033 GCA_050998035.1 Gemmatimonadaceae bacterium
GATATACAACCCCGCCTCGTTCACGACCGAACCTCCCCGGCCCCGCGTACGGGCGACCGGCGGTCGCCCTCTCCGGATATCGATCCCCACCCCGTTCCCCGTGCAGCGGAAGAATTCAGTGAATCCAGTTCCCGAGCAGGTACCCAGTCGCGAAGAAGAAGAACACCAAGGCGCTCAACGTCCCCGCGGCCACCACGATCCAATCCACCCCGAGAACGGCGCGGTGAACGAAGCGCGTGCGAAACGGCTCACCCGGCGTTGCTCGTGTCGCTCGATCCAGCAATCCCCAGAGGCTGTAGCACGCGATGACCATGAGCGGGAGATACAACGCCCACCAGGATGATCGCTGGAAGACAACGACCAGAGTCGCCGCTACCGAAAGCACAGCTTCGATCGCGAGATGCGCGCGAGAATGGTCTCGGGCGCGCTCACGCAGGATCGCGTACAGGTTCTGCCCCGTGTCAGGTTGCTCGATGCCGTACGAAGGAGAACGAACCATGCTTCGCTCCGTTGATTGATACCTGGAGACTTACACAAACGCGCCCGATCGTCAATGCCCCCGCGAGCGTGCCGCCGAGCATGTGCTACAGCCGCAGGAAAGCCCACTCCAGGATATTCAGCGCGAAGTACGCCGCGATCGGTGTGATGTCGAACATCCCGAACTTCGGCACTATCTGCCTCAGCGGCCGCATGATGGGCTCGGTGATGGTGAAGGCCCACCGCACCCACGATGAGAACGGCGAGATCGGGAGCCATGAGACTACGACGACGATGATGATCGCCAGCTTCAGTATGCCGAAGGTGGCCCGCACCAGCACGAAGAACAGCCCCGCCGGCCCGGACGCCGCAGCTAGCAACAGCGTGCCAATTGTACCGGCCACGAAGTTGAAGCCGCTCACGATGATGATCCCAAGCACCACCGCGCCAGCGATCCCCCAAAACGGCGCCGCACTCGGCAGCCCGCCCGCGCCCACGATGCGACGCTCCACCGGCGCGAGCAGCGGATCGGTCAGATTCCTGATTCCGCGCGCGACCGGATGGAATGGATTGATGCGCCGAGTGCGGACCAGCCAGCTGAGTAGAAAGCCGACCGACAGGATGATCACCGCCGCGAATACGATGGTGCGGACAATCTGGGTAAGCAGCAGTAGGAGCGTGACTGTATCCATCGTTTGTTGCGTCGGTTACCGTGTCTGTGGGCCAGGTGGGAACGGCTCAGTACGCTTGTTGTTGACGTTGTAAAAAAATGATCGCTGGCTCCCATCAGCCATGCGCAGCGTATAGAACACCTCTTCCTTGTCGGCCACGGTGTTCATCGCCAATATGCTGGCTCCCGCTGGCAGCGGGAAATCACCCGCGCGCTCCAGACGGATCGCGGCAGGTTCGCGCATCCGCATGGCCTCGGAAACATCTTTATTGCGACGACCGTTCCGTTCGGCGTCAGCGCGCTCCTTCCGGATGGAGTCGAGCCGCTGCTGAAATTCTGCGCGCACGGCCGCGGCACCTGGGGGGCCATACACCCTTGCCACGTTCGCGTTTGCCGAGCGATACACCGGCAGGACGAACTGCTCGCCAGCGGTGCGGACATACAGCAGCGAGTCGGTCGATTGGGGAATCACCACCGGCCAGCTGCTCACGCGCGTCACGTCAGTGTTGGCGAGCACCACGCTGCCGCGCGGTGCGTCGCGGTCTGTCTGCAAAAAGAAATACGAACCCGCGTTGTCCACGAATTCGTATCGTGCACTGAACGCGTCAATCAGATGTACTACAGGCGCGTTGATCGTCGGATGATCGGGGTTGTCCAGATCGATGAAATAGAGCCGCGTATGCGCATCGATAGCGTGTCCAATGGTGAAGACCACGAACTTGCCGTCGTCGCTCACTGAAGCGTCGTAACGCCAATCGGGCTGGTCGAACTGGCTCAGCACCAACGCATCCCTGCTCTGATCCTTGCCCAGTCCATGGTAGTACACCCGCTGACGTTGCTCCGCGGGATCTACACGAGTATAGAAAAAGCCCTTCTCATTGTGCGTCCACGCCTTCCGCGATACTATCGCGTTGTGCAGCACGTCTGGCAGATCCCGTCCGGTGAGGAACGAGCGAACGTGCAGATCGGCGCCGGCGTTAGCAGAACCTCCGGGAACTGCGCTTGTCGACGTGGGCAGCGTGTATGCGATGTACTTCCCGTCACTGGATGGTGCGACCGTAGCATAGCCGCCGCCGGCCAGCACCAGCCTCGGCTTTCCTTCCGGGCCAGCGCGCACATACACCGATCCGCTCGCGTCGGCGTTAAAGATCTGATCGCCGCGCATGAACGGTGCGGCCGTGAGCCTGGCAGGCGCGGCATCGGCGGCCGCCGAGGCAGACCGAGTAGCAGCTGTGCTTGCGGACGGCGCCGTACCGGGCTTGCCCGCAGTAGATTGGGCGGCCGCCGATGTGGCGAACGAGGTCGCGCCCGCACCCAGTGCGGCAGTGAGCGCGAGCACGCGATGTAGTGATTGCCGTGAGTGCATGGTGAGGTTGATCGAGTACCTGAATCTACGCCAGGATGGCCGGTGAGCTTCCACCGTCAACCACTTATTACACCGCCGGCCGTAGTACTTTCCGCTTTAAATTCCCGTCTTCGCTCCCTCCCGTGCGCCGATCATCCCCGCTCAGATAGACGTCTCAGGAACCGACCAATATGACGCCTCCCGCGACCCGCCGCTTCTGGCTCCTCAAGACCGAGCCCGGCTGCTTCTCATATGATGACCTGCTCGCCTCCCCGGAGCGCACGAGTCACTGGAGCGGCGTACGCAACTACCAGGCGCGCAACTTCATGCGGGACGAGATGAAGAAGGGCGATGGCGTTCTCCTCCACTACTCCAGCGCCGACCCGTCCGGGATCGTTGGGACAGCGGAGATAGTGCGCGAAGGATATCCCGACTTCACGGCGTGGGACGCTGGGGACGAGCACTTCGATCCCAAGAGTAGCGAGGGCAAGCCAATCTGGTACATGGTGGATGTCCGGGCAGACAAGCGCTTTGACAACTTCCTCCCCCTCAGCGACCTGCGTCACGTACGTGAGCTCGAGAGCATGGAGCTGCTCCGTCGTGGCAGCCGCCTCTCGGTCCAGCGCGTGACAGCACGCGAGTGGAAAACCATTTGCAGGATGGGGCTGACCACGTAGAGCCAGCGAGTGAAGCCAGCGGCTAAAGCCGCTGCCCACAGCGGTTCCACCGCCTGCCGCTGTTGACGGGGACTCGGCGCCGGAGTATCTTACTGACTGGTCAGTAACTTACTTCAAACGTTTATGCCTTCCACAGTTCCTGAGCCGCGTTGGCGGCGCCTCCCAGAAGAACGACCCCACCAGATTCTCCAGGCCGCGCTCGAGGTTTTCGGCGAGCACGGCCTCGCTGGAGCACGTCTGGAGGACATAGCAAAGCGCGCCGGCGTCTCCAAGGGGACCATCTATCTCTACTTCCCGAACAAGGAAGAGCTCTTTCGGGAGATGGTTCGGTCCACTGTGGTCGAAGCGATCGTGGCAGGCGAGCGGATTCCCGCGACCGATACGGCACGGGCCCAGCTCACCACCTTCATGCGCGACTACTGGGGCTTTGTCCGCTCTCCTGCCTTCGCGGTCATCTACCGCGTGGTGGTCAGCGAGCTACACCAGTTCCCCGATCTGGTCGAGTTCTACGTCACCGAGGTGATGCTGCGCGCGCAACAGCTGCTGGCGAGAATCATCGGCCGAGGTATTGCTTCTGGAGAGTTTCGATCCGTCGACCCCATGGTGGCCGCGCGGATGCTTACATCGCTCTTCAGCACCAACGCCATGTGGTGCAGCAAACGGAATTTTTTCCCCCACATGCAAGACCGCTCTGACGAGCAGGTATTCGCCGAGCTGGCTGACTTCTATCTCTCCGCACTCCGCGCGTGAAACAAATCATGAAAGGCAAGTTTCTTAGTTGTGCATGGACCAGTTTCTGGACCGCTCTATGTGCCGGGGCTCTCTTCATGTCCCCGCTAACTGAATCGCTGGCAGCTCAGGACTCGGCCACTACTCCAACTGCGGCTCCAAACAGTGCGCAAACCGGCTTCATCTCACTCGGCGATGCCGCGCGGCTGGCTGCACGGAACAGTGCCAGTGCGCAGGGTGCCCGTGCACGCGTGGGTGAGGCGCAGGCGCGCGTCACCGAAAGCCGGGCCGCTCTGATCCCCAGCGTGACCGGGTTGGGATCGCAGAACCGGCGCACGTTGAACACGGCATCCTTCGGATTCTCCTTTCCGACGCCCCCTGGTCAACCACCGCTCTTCGATCCCAACGGTGAGGTTATCCCGCCCTTCACCGTTGTGGACTTCCGTGGCCGGATCGTCGCGCCGGTGGTGGACTTTGGTGCGATCGCGCGACTGCGCGGCGCCCGGGCTTCGGTAACGGCGAGCAGTGCCGAAGCGACGGCGACATCGGAACAGGCGGCATCACAGGCGGCCATCGCCTACGTGCGTGCCCTTCGCGCAGCCGACGACTTTCGCGCCCGTAGTGAAGACTCCACGCTCGCCGCAGACCTCGTGACCGTTGCCCAGGGACAACTCCAGGCCGGTACCGGAATCGCGCTGGACGTAACGCGGGCCCGGTCGCAGCTCGCGGCCACGCGCGCGCAGCTCATCGCCTCGCGCGCGGCTCGCGACCGTACACGCATCGATCTCGCACGGACTCTGAATCTCCCGCTCGGCACCAATCTCGCGCTGGCCGACTCCCTGGGCGCGCTGGATACAACCGGTGTGGGCACGGACGAGCAGACCGCGACCAGACGCGCGCTACAGAATCGGCCCGATCTCATCGCCGCGCAGGCGCGCGTCGCAGCTGCGCGGCAGGGCGTGTCGTCGATACGCGCCGAGCGGCTCCCGACGCTCTCGTTAGTGGCTGATGATGGCGTGAACGGGAAGAACTACAGCCATCTCCTGAACACGTACGACTACGGCTTCCAGCTGTCCGTGCCAATACTGGATGGCTTCCGCCGCGCAGGGCGTGTTCAGGAGCAGCAGGGAGTGGTGCGCGAGGCCGAGATCCAGCAGCGCGACATCGAACAGCAGGCCGCCGCCGACGTTCGCGGCGCACTGATTGATCTGCATTCTGCGGCCGAACAGGTGGCCGCGACGCGCGAGCGCCTCAGCCTGGCACAGCAGGAAGTGACCGAGGCCCGCGAGCGCTTCCGTGCTGGTGTTGCGGGCAACGCTGACGTCATCACGGCGCTCCTGTCGCTCACCACTGCGCACACCGCGGTCATCGATGCACAGACCAGTTACCAGAGCGCTCGCGTTGCGCTCGCGCGTGCACAGGGCGCGACAACTACGATCCCCTGACACGCTTCTCGAGTAACCCTACAACCACTCCCACGACAACTCCACCTCTCTACGTATATGGCAAGCGAAACTGGAAGTAAGCGGAAGTTCATCATCCCCATCGTTGCAATCATTGCGCTCATCGCTATAGCATGGGGCGTCAAGACCTGGAACTACAGCCGCGGCCACGAAAGCACTGACGACGCGCAGGTCGATGGACACATCATCCCGGTACTGGCCAAGGTTGGCGGCTACGTCACGAGCGTATCGGTCGAGGAAAACCAGCACGTCAACGAGGGCCAGGTGCTGGTCACTCTGGACGACGCGGAGTACCGCGTGCGAGTGGCGTCGGCCGAGGCCGATCTGGCGGCGGCGCAGGGTGTCGCCGGAACGGGGAACACCACCGGCCAGGCCGAGGCGCAGGTCGCAACCGCGTCTGGGCAGCGGTCGTCGCTGGACGCGCAGGTGCTGGCCGCCCGGGCCGCGAGCGTCAGAGCACAGGCTGACCTCGCACGCATGAAGGAGCTGGTCGCCAAGCAGATCGTATCGCGCATGCAGCTCGATGCGGCGCAGGCGGCGGCGGACGCGGCGCAAGCACAGCTACTCGCGGCGCAACGCCAGGTCGCTACAGCTGGCGCGCAGATCTCCAACGCGCAGGCGGGTGTGCGGATCGCTGAAGGACGTGCGGGTGCAGCCAAGGCCATGCTGGACAATGCCAAGCTACAGCTGAGCTACACGCGCTTGACTGCGCCGGCGAGCGGCCTCGTCTCCCGCAAGCAGGTCGAGGTCGGCCAGCTCATCTCCGCGGGGCAGCCGCTGATGAGCATAGTCGCCGACACGGGCATATGGGTCACAGCCAACTTCAAGGAAACGCAGCTGGCCCACATCAAGGTCGGGCAGCCGGTCGAGTTCGATGTTGACGCGTATGGGTGCGCGGCCCAGGGACGGGTGGAGAGCCTGAGCGGTGCGACCGGCGCCAAGTTCGCGCTGCTTCCGCCGGATAACTCCACGGGCAACTTCACCAAAGTGGTGCAGCGCGTGCCAGTGCGTATTGCGGTTACCAAGGCGTGCAGCGCTGGTCATCCGTTGCGACCGGGGTTATCCACCAACGTTCATATTGACACCAAGGCATAGCCCGTCTTCAACAATTGTCGTAACGCACCGAGCAGAACTGACATTCACACCGAGTGTCATGTCTGCTCGGTGCGCATAAACAGGGGGAGGTGCACGCGCGCCTCACATCCCTGCCCGTCAACGAGCATCAGCGTGCCACCGTGCGCTTCAGCGATCTCGCGGCTGAGAACGAGCCCGATACCCGATCCACCGGGCTTTGTTGTGAAGAACGGGACGAACAGGTTGGCAGTGTGGGGCAAGCCGAGCCCGTCATCACGGACCCAGACGTCTACAGACGAATCGTCTGCGCTCCATCCCACGCGAACGCATCCTCCGGTCTCGATTGATGCGTCGGCTCCGTTCCGGATGAGATTGATGAGTAGCTGATCCAGCTGGTCGGCGTCGGCATCGAGCATGGCTGGCGGACCAGGCTCCACGTCCACGCGAACGCGCGTTTCCATCCGCGCAATCCTCTGAATCCACGCCTCGACGTCGACGGGAACCGGAGTCGGCGCGGGGAGCCGGGCGAGCAGCGTGTAGGAGGCCATGAAGCGAGAGAGCGACGCTGATCGCCCTTCAATCACGGCCAGACCGCTGTCGAGATCTTCTTCCCATTCACGATCGCGCGGGCCGCGCCCGATGTGGCCGCGAAGCGTGGACGCCAACGAATGGATCGGAGCGAGCGAGTTGTTGATCTCGTGTCCAAGCACGCGGATGAGGCGCTGCCACGCAACGCGCTCTTCGTCGCGAAGTGCGCGACTCAGATCCGTGAGCACGACGAGTTGATGCGGACTCCCACCCTGCCTGAACACCAACCTGCGCAACTGCCATCGATTGCCGCCGCTGGCGAAGGGCGCGTCTAGCGTCCGGTCCGGCTCACCTGCCAGACATTGCGCAAGAGCAAGCGCGCCGGCTGATTGGCCCACAGCGCGCTCCGCAGCGCGTCCGATGAGGCGCTCGCCAGCGCGGTTTACAAGGCGCAATACGTCATCCTCGTCGAACACGAACACGGCCACGTCGATCTCCCGCATTACGGCGCGTGCCAGTGCGGATGCGTCGAGTGCGGAGAGGCGCTGCTCCTGCAATACGCCACCCAGCCGATTCAGCTCGAACAGTGCGAAGCCGAGTGCATCGTCCGTGCGCGCACCGCGCGCGCGGACGGAGAAGTCTCCTTCACGCAACGCGGCGGCCATGTTCGCGATTGTCTGCAGCGGCCGAACGACGTGCGCGTGGATGGCGTACACGAGCGCGCACCAGCTCGCGAGCATTACCAGGATAAGTGACACCCGGACGGACACCGCCAGCGGCATTTGATCGGTCCACAGTAGAACAACGGCCAGCGCTCCGCCCGGCGCGCCAACCGCAAAAGCGAGAGCCAGCAGACGTCTCTCGAACCGCACGCGCACGTGCGGTGGATCGAGCGGTGGATCGAGCGGTGGATCGAGCGGTGGATCGAGCGGCGCTTTTTCAGCGACCGTGTCAGAGGCCATGAGCCGCCATGCGCCGATACAATGCGCTTCGACTGACGCCGAGTGCTCTTGCCGCATGACTGACGTTGCCATCAAAGCGGGCGAGTGCCTTCTGAATGAGCGTGCGCTCGGCTTGATCGAGGGTCAGCTCCTCCAGACGTGGTGTGCCGGCCGAGCTTCTGGTGTTGATTGCGAGGTCCGGAGCGCGCACAGTGTCGCCGTGCGCGAGCAGGACCGCGCGCTCGATAGTGTGTTCCAGCTCACGTATGTTGCCCGGCCAGAGATGGTCCAGCAACGACTGCATTGCCGGCGGATCGAAGCCACTGATTGACTTGCCGTATCGGACAGACTGTCGTCTCAGGAAATGAACCGCGAGTGCCGGGATGTCCTCGCGCCGCTCGCGCAATGGTGGCAGCCGGAGCTCGATCGTGTTCAGCCGGAAGAGCAGATCTTCGCGAAACCGGCCCGACGCAACCTCATCCGATGGCTCCGTGTTGGTGGCGGAGAGGATCCGCGCATTCACCTTTTTTGGACGCGACGAGCCAACTCGCTCCACTTCACCCGTTTGCAGCGTGCGCAGGAGCTTGGCCTGCAGGTTGAGGGGTACGTTGGTGATCTCATCTAGGAAGAGAGTGCCACCGTCTGCCAGCTCGAAGCGTCCGGCGCGATCCATCTTCGCGTCAGTGAACGAACCCTTCACGTGACCGAAGATCTCACTCTCGAACACTCCATCGGAAAGCCCGCCCATGTTGATCGCGACGAAGGCGCCATTGGAGCGCGCGGAGGCAGCATGTAGCCAACGCGCTACGACTTCCTTTCCTGTCCCGTGCTCACCGGTGATCATGACGTTTGCGTCCGATGGTGCGATGCGATGCATGAGATCGAGAATTGGCCGCATGCGTTGTGATTCCGCGATCAGCTCCGGGAGATTGCTCTTCCTGAGCGCGCGGTTCTCACTCTCCAGACGGCGTCCTGCACGAATTGCTCTGCCGAGATTCACGTGAACGGCGAGCGTAGTCAGCAGCCTGGTGTTGTCCCACGGCTTCTCGACGTAATCAGATGCTCCACGCCTGATTGCCTCTACGGCTCCATCGACACTCCCCCACGCAGTCATCACGATCACGGGAAG
>JBPCQO010000096.1:0-22440 GCA_050998035.1 Gemmatimonadaceae bacterium
GATGTAGAGCGTGTGCATAGGGAATGATACCCGCGGGAAGGAATATGTACCTGGACTGAGGTGCCCTCCTTCGGCGCTTCCGTCGATTCTGGTGGGTATACAATCAGATTGGCTGCCTAACTTTTATCCGGAACTAAAAGGACAGCTATATGACCGCCAACCTTGCACACCTTTTCGAAAATGGAGTCGGCTTCCCGAGGAAAAACAGGACCGCTATGCGGCCGTTTTCCACGCGGAGCTGGAGGACGACGGGCGGTGGGCCGGGACTTTCCTGGATTGTTCTAAGTAGGGGCCGAAGCAAATTGCCATGAAGGGAGCGAGATCAGGGAACGGAGCGGCGGTGTGGCGAACGCACTCGAACCCAAAGACAAGCACCACTCGATGTTGTCTCCTTCATATGGTGCAGCTCCACGGGTGCGTCCTGGCCAGCGTGCCTGGCTCGCGCGGCGGAGCAACGCTGTAGCGCGGGGCTGTGTCTCACTCGTAATCACCTGTCTCGGTCGGAGGTATAATGTTCGATGGTCGAAGCATACCACTCCCAATGCCGCTCACCATCGCGGCATGCGTCCTCCCAGTTACTCTCACGCTCTATGTGGTCGGTGCGGTCGCCTCCAGTGTGCTCGGCATAACCTCTGGTGTCGCGCACGCGAGCACGCGAGCCTCGTGCACATGACGATGATACTCCTTCGACACGCTCCACGCGCGGTGATCGCTCTCGCTGCAATGATGGCGCCGCCGCCATACCCAGCCCGTGCTCAGTCGCCTGCGCGAGACTCGGTTGCTGATTCGGCCGCTATAGAGGCATACGTTCGGCCGTACGTCGAGAGCAACAACTTCTCAGGTCAGATTCTCGTCGCGCGTCGCGGCCACGTTGTTTTCCATAGGGCTTACGGCGAGGCCGACCGAGAGCATAAGGTCGCCAATACGCTTCAAACTCGGATGCACATTGCATCGCTGTCGATGCAGTTCACCGCCGCCGCGATCATGCGGCTCGTCGATTTGCGAAAGCTGACGCTCGATACACACGTGGCGACAATCGTCCCCACCGTGCGGGCCAGCCAAACGATCACGGTCCGCAATCTTCTAGAGGAGCGCTCCGGGATCTCCGACATCAATCAGCGAAACGACTATACGGAGATCCTTCGCCACCATCAAACACCGGCGAGCCTTGTAGCAGTAATCAGTGGAGACACGCTCCTGTTCCCGCCCGGATCACAATACCTCCACGAGGAGCACTCAGCGTACAACCTTCTCGCGCTCATCATCGAGAAGAAAACCGGACTTCCCTTTTCCGTTGCGCTCAAGAGGCTCGTGTTCGATCCGCTCCGGATGACGCGCTCGGGTGCCGACGATGACGCCGTCCCGGAATCCGCGTACATCGCGCGCGGATACGATCCCGTTGGGGTGTTCGGCCTAACGCAATCGACGCCGATCCACTGGTCCGCGAAGAGCGGGAACGCTTCGGTCTACCTCACTGCCTCGGAGGAAGCGAAATGGATCAACGCCTTGTTCAAAGGAAGTTTTCTGAGCCCGACGGCGCGCGCTGCCATCGTAGACTCAGCCGGCCCGCCAGTGGGTTATGGCTGGTTTCGCCGTCCGAGCAAGCGTTTCGGCGAACTCGCCTACTACATGAACGGAAGGGCACCAGGGTTCGCATCGTTCGTCGTTTACCTACCGCACGCTGACCTCACCGTTGTCGCGTTGAGCAACATCTATTCGTCCGTGACGACGGATATCGGCAATGACATCGCTGCGATCGTCCTTGGGAAACCGTACACGCCCCTTACCCTGGGCACCCCCCCGACGCAGGCCGAACTGCTGGGTCTCGACGGTCTCGCTTTCACGTTCGGCTCAGATTTCTACCAGCCGAAGGCTACACTCGCTTTCAGCTCAAAGGGAGAAGAACTTTTCCTGCGTTGGCCAACGGGGGACCTCTCACCAATGATCCCACTCAAGCGCGATCGTTTCGTCGATCGCAGCTATTGGGAGCCGGTTGCTGTAGAGCGCGATTCCTCCGGCCATGTTGTCGCTATTACGTACGATCGGTTCCGTGGCGGGCTTGCGCGGAGATAGCGTGCCCGCGTCGGGATCGTGCCGGGAGCATACGTTGGCCTCGGCGTTAGAGGGCACATCTTGATCGAATACGATAAGATCTTCAACTGGTTCATCATCTCCCGAAATGCCGAAGTGGGGCTACCTGACGTCAATGCCTTCACACGTTCTTTAGCTCCTTGTTCGCGCGTTCTCGATCTCGGGTGTGGAACGGGCATGCCAATTTCACAATTCCTGATCCAGCGCGGCTTTGATGTCTTCGGAATCGACAGTTCGGCGAGGATGATTGAGAGTTTTCGCGCTAATTGCCCTAAAGCCCATGTTGAGTGCGCCCGGCTTGAGGACTCCGATTTCTTCAACACGCCTGCAATGAACGGAGTCACGTTTCGGAACGTGTCGCCGGGGAAGGTCAATTACGCCAGTATCCTGGCCACGTTCGACGTTTCGCGTAGTGTCTCGCCAGTCTCGAAAACGACCGGTTTTGAGACTCCATCCCCTGCCCCGCCCTACTCGCGCCTTCACGGGCAAAGGCCGATTCTCAGAGCTCTTCTAAAAATCAACGTCTCACGACTTGACGCGATAAATGAGTATTGAGCCTCCCCCGCTGTGGTGGCTCTCTCGCGCTTTGATATTGATGGTGAATTCGGCGCGGACCGCGCCTACACCCGGATCAAAATACCAGCGGCCCCGCGCTGAACACTGTCCACGGATCCAGCTTGAGCGCGTCTGGCTCGGTCCCTTCCACGTAGTACTCTGTGTAGCGCCGCGCGGACGGCGTGTCAGCGGTTGCCAGTTGGCCGGTAACGCGATCCACTTCGGCGCTGATCACCCCCAGCGGTGGTGTCCACTGCGCACTCTTGATGTGGCGCGCAGCCAGGTAGCGTGACATCATACGTCCCCACACCGGTGCGGCCAGTGAGCCGCCGGCCGCCGAGTTGGTGATCGGGGTCGGCTTGTCGAATCCCATCCAGACGCCGGCGACCATTCCCGGTGTGACGCCGATGAACCAGACGTCGGTGTTGTCGTTGGTCGTGCCGGTCTTGCCGGCTACAGGGACGCTGGCCGGCACGTACCGGCGTATACTCGTCGCGGTGCCGCGCTCGACGACGTCGCGCATCATGTCGCGCGTTACAAAGGTTACGCGTGGGTCGAGTGCGGGAGGTAGCGCGCGTACCTGTGGCGACAAGACCACCTTGCCGCTCGGGTCCTCCACGCGATAGATGAAGCGCGGCTCAACGGGGGTGCCGAGGTTGGCGAAGGTTGTGTAGGCGCTGATCAGATCCAGCGGCTGCACCGTGGACGCACCGATGGCGCTCGAAGGTACCGGCGCGATGCGCGAGCTGATGCCCATGCGGTGCGCGGTCGCGATGACGGAATCTATTCCCAGCTTCTGCGCCAGTTCCACAGCGACCACATTGCGAGATTTGGCCAGCGCCTCGCGCATGGTGATCAGGCCCAGGTACCGGTTGTCGGCGTCGTCCGGTCGGTAGTACGAGCCATTCGGGAGCTGGATCGCGATCGCCGTGTCGCCAACGATGGCTGTGGGCGGGATGCTGTCGGTGACGGCGGTGGCGTACACGAAGGGCTTGAACGCGGACCCGGGCTGGCGCATCCCATCGACGGCGCGATTGAATGAGCTGCGCTCGTAGTCTCTACCTCCAACCATGGCGCGGACATCACCGGTGCCTGGATCGATCGCCACTACGGCACCCTGCAGGTATCCCTGGCCGCTGGCGATCGTGGGGTGCCGGTATCCGGGCCGCGACTCCACGGCGGCGGCTTCCTCGCTCAGCGCATCGGTCGCGGCGCGTTGCAGCAGCGGATCGACGCTGGTGTAGATGTGGTATCCGCCGGCAGCAATGGGGATACCTGCGCGTGCTGCCTGTATGCGCACGACGTCCACGAAGTACTGCGCCGGCGCCGACATGCCCCAGTCTGGAGCTGTCGTGACGGGGAGCGCCTGGGCGGACTGCGCGTCGCGCCTGCTGATGTAGCCCTGGTCCGCCATCAGCGCCAGGACGGTGTTGCGCCGCTCGCGAACGCGGTCAGGGTGCAGCACCGGATCGTAGATCGCGGGCCCCTTGGGCATCGCGGCGAGCGTGGCCGCCTCCGCCAGGGTGAGCGCTGCCGCCCCTCTAGCGAAATAGTGCCGAGCGGCGCTTTCTATTCCGTAGTAGCCATGGCCGAAGGCGACCTGATTGAGGTAGCCCTGGAGAATCTGCTCCTTGGTGTAGTGCTTTTCCATCTCCCGGGCGGCCTGCTGCTCGCGAAACTTGCGCTCCAGGCTCTTGTCGTTCCGGTTCACCACGTCGGGGTGCATGTTGCCCACCAACTGTTGCGTGATGGTGCTCGCGCCGCGGCGGTCGCCGAGTATGTCGTCCTTGATTGCGCCGGCGATGCCGATCAGATCGACGCCATTGTGTTGATAGAAGCGCTGGTCTTCCACTGCGACGAATGCCTGGCCCACGTACCTGGGGAGGGTGCTGATCGAGATGCTGGTGCGCAGTTCGCGGCCGATCTCACCTACCAACGAGCCGTCGTTGGCGAGTACCAGCGATGCCTGCGGCGGGGTGATGATGCGCCACGGCTCGCCTGTGGCTCCACCTGCCGCTCCTTGCGCGGCTGCCCTCTGCGCGTTTGTGGCAGCTGCCACGATCGCTACCGCGCCTGCGAGCGCTACCGCTTTCCTACGTGCTGAGGAGCCCATCCACGCAAGATAACCGCGCGTTGGAGTTAGCTTTATTGCATGGGAACCAATACAATTCCAGCGGGCGATCCGGTCAATGTTGCCGGTGCGCTCGACGCCATCAGGCGCCTGGTGCGCACGCTCCGGACCTCGGCCAGCGAGGTCGAACGGGATACAGGGCTCACCAGCGCTCAGAACTTCGTACTCCACCTCCTGAGCCAGGCGCCCGCGGAATCGATGAACCAGCTCGCGAACCGGACAATGACGGACCAGAGCTCGGTATCGGTCGTGGTCTCCCGCCTCGAAGCCAAGGGGCTGGTCGCACGCACGCACTCGGCCACGGACGCACGGCGTACCCAGGTGGAGATCACCCCGGCTGGGCGCGAACTCCTGCAGGGGAAGCAGCCCACGGTGCAGGCTCGGCTCATCCGCGCCCTCGAGCTGATGCCACGGGACGCACTAGTACTCCTCGAACACGAGATCACGCAACTCACTGCACTCATGGGCGCGGCCCACGAACCACCTACCCTCTTTTTCGAAGATGACGCGACCGGCTCCCCTTGAAACACCTCCGTACTACGACGTCGAGCAGCGCCGGACCCTCGTCATATCCGCTCTTGCGATAGTCATCGGAGCCGCGGCGCTAGTGGTCGCGCGCATCCTCCTGGCTGCGATTGCGCTGGTGACCAATATCTCGTTCCACGGTCGATTTTCCGCAATGGTGGACGCCACCCCGCTCGGTAATCATCTCGGACTTTGGGTGATAATCGTCCCGGTGATAGGCGGGATCATCGTTGGCTTCATGGCACGGTCCGGCTCCGGCGCGATTCGCGGGCACGGCATTCCGGAGGCGATGGAGGTGATCCTCACCAACGAGAGCAGAATCTCGCCAAGGGTGACGATTCTGAAGCCACTGTCCGCCGCGATCGCGATCGGGACAGGTGGCCCGTTCGGCGCCGAGGGACCGATCATCGCGACTGGTGGCGCGCTCGGATCGTTGGTAGGACAGGTGCTGCATACCACGCCGGACGAGCGGAAGACGCTTCTTGCGGCCGGTGCCGCGGCCGGCATGGCCGCGATCTTCGGCACGCCCGTTTCCGCGGTATTGCTCGCGATCGAGTTGCTGCTGTTCGAGTACAGACCGCGCTCGCTCGTTCCTGTCGCTCTCGCATCCGCGACGGCGGCGGGGCTCCGCATAGTGTTCGAAGGGTCCGATGCGATCTTCGCCATGCCGCAACTGAGCCAACCCAGCGGGGAAGCGCTGATCACCTACATGGTAATCGGCTCCATAATTGGCTTTGCGGCGGTATTCATCACGCGTGCGCTTTATCTCGTCGAAGAAGCATTTGAGAAGCTTCCCATACACTGGATGTGGTGGCCGGCGCTGGGCGCTGTCGTGGTCGGCATCATTGGCTACTTCGAGCCGCGCACGCTTGGGGTGGGCTACTACAACATCCGCGACATTCTGGCCGGCAACATCATGGATGCGGTGCTGCTCTCACTAGTGGTGCTGAAGTTCATCTCCTGGGCCATCGCGCTTGGGAGCGGAACATCTGGCGGCACGCTGGCGCCGTTGTTCACGATCGGCGGTGGCCTGGGCGGACTGCTCGGCATCCTGTGCGTGCACTGGTTCCCATCGCTTGGCGTGGACCCGCGCATTGCGGCGCTGGTGGGGATGGCAGCGGTATTCTCCGGCGCCTCGCGCGCGCTGCTCACGTCAGTAGTGTTTGCGTTCGAGACCACGCGCCAGCCCATGGGACTGCTCCCACTACTCGGCGGATGCAGTGCGGCATTCGTCATATCGTCGCTGATGATGCGCTACACCATCATGACCGAGAAGCTGGCCCGCCGCGGAACGTACGTTCCCACCGAGTACGTGGCGGCACATCCAGATGAGATCGCGCGCAGGGACGCAGCCGCGGTGCGGACCCGTAACCTTGTGCTCCCCATGGACTTCGCCAGCCGCAAACGGCGCGAGGCGCCACCGAGGACGACTGAGCTTCTGTAAAGCGGTCTGTAGTCTGTAAAGAGATCGTGTGCCGTTTAGTATTCATGTACGACAGGTGAGCACCTACCATCAACGGCGCACAATCACACATTCGCAGCATGACCGATAGCACTCGTTACACCACCGCATCACCGATGCGGGTTGGACCGGTGACTCTGGAAGGCAAGATCATACGCCTCGAGCCGCTCACGCGTGAACACGCCGACGCGCTGTACGCGGCGGCCAGCTTCCCGGAGATCTGGAGCTGGACGGGTACGCTACCCATCAAATCGATGGACGACATGAAGGCGTACATCGAGCTGGCGCTATCGGAGCAGGCTGCCGGTCGCGCCGTGCCGTTCGTGATCATCGAGCAGGCCACCGGCGAGGTTGTCGGGAGCACTCGGTTCGGCGCCATCAGCGCACCGGACCACCGGCTCGAGCTTGGCTGGACTTGGCTGCGCCCGGACCGCCAGCGCTCCGGCGCGAACAGGGAGGCCAAATGCCTCATGCTGAAGCACGCATTCGACGAGTGGGGTGCGTTGCGCGTGGAGATCAGGGCTGATGCGCGCAACGCCAAGTCGCGCGCGGCGATCGAGCGGCTCGGTGGGACCTATGAGGGACTGCTCCGGCAACACATGGTCGTCAACGCGGGGCGGGTGCGCGACACTGTGTACTACAGCATCCTCGACACCGAGTGGCGCGATCCGTCGCATCCGAGTCATCAGCATGCGCTAGCGCTCGGCATCACGCCGCGCGCCGAGAAAATAGCGTGAGCGCTGACGCAGACTCCTCCGCGCCGCAAGCTGCGCAAGAACCAGCGCCACATGCCGCGGAGAGCACCAGGTACAAGTACTACACACTCGATGTGTTCACTGATCGTGCGTTCGGCGGCAACCCTCTGGCGGTATTGCCTGACGCGCGCGGGCTGAGCACTGAACAGATGCAGCGCATAACGGCCGAGTTCAATTTGTCGGAGACGGTTTTCGTTCTGCCGCCTGACGATCCGACGCACGCGCGCAAGCTGCGCATCTTCACTCCGGGGCGAGAGCTGCCGTTCGCCGGACACCCCACCGTTGGCACAGCCTTTCTCCTCGCCGCGCTTGGCATGATCGACGTGGCTGAAGGAGAGGCGCACATCGTGCTGGAGGAAGGCGTTGGCCCCGTCGCGGTCACACTGAGCGTGGAGGGAGGCGTTCCCATGTTCGCTACGCTGACGACAGCTCAGGCTCCGGAGCTACGCCGGGACGTTCCGCGCGTTGCTGACGTTGCGGAGATGCTGACGCTCGACATCTCCGATATCGGAGCGCCCGGGTTCACAATCGCGGCAGTCTCGTGCGGGATTCCTTTCCTGCTGGTGCCGCTGCGATCGCGCCAGTGCGTGAGCCGAGCAAAGCTGAGGCGCGAAGCCTGGGAGAACGTTCTGTCGAGCGCGTGGGCACGCGAGATCTTTCTGTTCGATGGGAGCGCGATCGAGCGCCGCACCCCGATCAGAGCGCGGATGTTCGCCCCATCGCTCGGCATCGGCGAGGATCCGGCCACGGGATCAGCAGCAGCCGCGCTGGCTGCATATCTCGCGATGCGGAACGACAGCGCCAACGCGCGCCTCGACTGGGTTGTGGAGCAGGGCGTGGAAATGGGGCGGCCGTCAGTGTTGAGGCTGAGCGCTGACATCGATCACGGCGCGGTGAGCGCGGTACGCGTGGGCGGTCAATCGGTGCTCGTGAGCGAGGGGATGATGACCGTGCCCGCCGCGTGATGCACGCACTAAATCTCGCGGTGGTACAGTTCCAGCCAACCAAGGGCGATCGTCCCGGAAACCTCGCGCGATTGTCGGAGCTGTTTCCCGCAGTGATGGCGCAGACTCCGCGGCCCGAGGCAATCGCGCTGGCGGAGACGATACTCACGGGCTATTTCCTGGAAGGGGGCGTGCGCGAGGCGGCGTGCACCGCGCAGGATTTCGCCGCCGATCTGAATGGTGCGTTTCGCGCACGGTGCGAGGGCACGGTGGATGTTGTTGCCGGCTTTTACGAGCTGCATCAGAACACCTATTACAACAGCGCCATCTACGCCACACTCGGCGGCGATGAGCCCGAAATTCTGCACGTGCATCGCAAAGTTTTCCTCCCCACCTACGGACTGTTCGATGAGGAGCGGTTCGTCGAACACGGACTCGAAGTGCGTGCGTTCGACACGCGCTGGGGCCGCGCCGCGATACTTATATGCGAAGATGTGTGGCACGCGATGACAGCTGCCGCCGCCGCACTGGACGGTGCGCAGGTGATCTTCGTACCGTCAGCATCTCCGGCGCGTGGCGCATGGCCGCAACCGGACGAGGAAGTGCGCGGGCCCGCGAGCATTCACCGGTGGGAGCGGCTCGCGCGTGACAGAGCGGAAGAGCACGGCGTGTACGTTGTCGTGACGCAGCTTGTCGGGAACGAGGGTGGTAAGGCATTCCCGGGCGGTTCGGTGGTCGCGGGTCCGGCAGGCGACGTGCGAGCGCGCGCGCCGTTGTGGGACGAAGCGGTGCTCCCGGTAGCTCTGGATCTGGACGATATAACCCGCGCACGGGCTTCGTCTCCGCTCCTGGCGGATCTGCGAACCATGCTGCCACATCTGGTGCGCTCACTCGAGCGTGCTGGCGACGCCGACCGGTGACATCGAACGGTGACGCGGTGAACGGTGGGACGAATCGCGGGATTCAAATAATCGCGCCGCTGGTGCAACAGGCAGGGCCGCCACCGTTGGCGTTGGATACGACGCTGATCACCGAATGGCTCGTGTCGTTTCTACGTGCCGAGTTCGAGCGGCGACACTTTACGAAAGCAGTGGTGGGGATGTCGGGCGGGGTCGATTCGGCGGTGACTGGGTTTCTCGCCGCGCGTGCACTCGGGGCTGAGAACGTCGTCGCCATCCGGATGCCCTACCGCACGAGCAGCCCGGAATCGCTGCAGCACGCCGACCTCGTCATCAATGCGCTCGGCCTTAACAGTCGCACCATCGACATATCTCCGGCCGTTGATGGGTACCTCGCGATGGAGCCTGACGCAAATGCCGCCAGACGCGGCAACGTCATGGCCCGAATGAGAATGATCGTGCTGTTCGATCTGTCCGCCAAGTATCACGCATTACCCGTAGGAACGGGGAACAAGACGGAACGTCTCTTCGGCTACTTCACCTGGCACGCGGACGACTCGCCGCCGATCAATCCGCTCGGCGATCTATTCAAAACACAGGTTTGGGAGTTGGCCCGGCATCTTGGCGTCCCTGACGTCGTCATCAACAAGCCAGCCTCCGCGGACCTGACGCAGGGCCAGACCGACGAGGGAGATTTCGGGATCTCCTATGCGCGGGCTGACGAGATCCTCAATTGGCTGCTGAGCGGGTACGAGCCGCAGGAGCTGGTTACGCGTGGATTCGATACGGAGCAGGTGGAATTGGTACGCAAGCGACTCTCATCCACCCACTGGAAGCGCAAGCTTCCGACCGTGGCGATGCTGAGCCCGACCGCGATTGGGGAATCGTATTTGCGGCCGGTGGATTACTGATCATGTCATCATACACTCACTGAGGACCATGCCGACCGACGCTGATTCCATTCACGACGCACTCGCGACGGCGTCGACAGGGCTTATCTACATGAGCGAGAGCGATTCCACCTTCACAGTGGTTTCCTACCCGTGGGACGCCGGCAAGCCCGTCACGCTGGAAACATTCAAGGCGTGCACCCGGACGCCAGCCGACGTGCCCGGGTCCGAGGTGTCGCTGGACCAGTTCTTTGCGCCGGCGATCGAGCGTGGATCACCTGACGATCCGCTCATCCAGAAGCAGAAGCCAGGCTTCATCAAGCTCAAGGCGACGCTCCAGAAGCTGCTCGCAGCCCCGACGGTGTTCAAGATCGGGAAGAGCGACATCGAGTGCTACGCCGTGGGATTGGCATCCCCCACACGGTTGGCGGGGGTCTCCGCCAGGGTAGTCGAAACGTAGCGCTCCCGCCCGGCTGATAGCCCGGGCCATCAAGGCCGATTAGTAAAGACGTACCAACCGTGTAAAGGGCAACAGTAGAGTCTGGCACGATTCGCTAATCCGTGCCACATTCTGGTACTCTTGGCGCCCAGGCGGGTTCAGCTTGGCGCGCACCTTCGTATCGCTACCGGTTGTTAATTCCTGATGCTATCATCCTTGTCCCGCTTCATGCGGCCGGTGGCACTAGCCCTGGTGCTCGTGTCGTGCGCCGCAGAGCGCGCGGTCGCACCGACACCGGCAGCGCCGCCCACAGCTTCTGCCGTCGGCGGCCCAACCAGTCCCACGGGCGGCGTAGTTGTCAGTCAGCTGTACGGCGGGGGCGGCAACAGCGGTTCCACCTACAAGAACGACTACATCGAGCTGTACAACGCTGGCACGACGGACGTGTCGCTGACCGACTGGTCCGTTCAGTATGCAAGCAGCGCCGGGACGACCTGGCAGGTCACGCTACTGACGGGAACCATAGCATCCGGGCATTACTACCTGGTCCAGGAATCCGCGGGAACCGGGGGCACTACTTCGTTGCCGACTCCGGATGCGACGGGCAGCATCGCCATGAGCGCGACGAGCGGCAAGGTAGCGCTCGTGAACGGCAAGACCGCGCTTGCCGGATCGGGCTGCCCTATCACGGCGCCAATCGTCGATTTTGTCGGCTTTGGGTCCAGCGCTAGCTGCCACGAGGGCAGCGGGAACACGCCTACTCTCACCAACACCACGGCCGCGCTGCGCGCGAACAACGGCGGGCAGGACACGAACGACAACGCGGCGGACTTCACGGTGGGCGCGCCCAATCCCCGGAACAGTGCCGGTGACGGTGGCGGCAACCCTCCGCCGCAGCAGGGTGGCCCGGTCGCAACCGTAACCGTCAGCCCTTCCACACAGAGCATCTTCGTCGATGCGCCCCAGAAGTTCACCGCAGCCGCAAAGGACAGTGCCGGAGTGGTGGTGTCGAGCACGTACACATGGTCCAGCTCCGACACGACGGTGGCGACCATCGATCAGACCGGAAACGCAACGGCCGTGAAGATTGGAACAACGACAATCACGGCCACGTCAGCGAATAACAAGCAAGGGACGGCGACGCTCACCGTGCGAAGCAGCTCGTCGAACGCGGTGTACCGCAACAGTCTCGAATTCGGCACGCCGACTGATGCCGATGCGTCTGACGATTACATCATCACGCGTCCGCAGTACACCATCTCCTACAACAAGAACCGCGATGACCCGAACTGGGTCGCGTGGAACCTGAATGCAACCCAGCTCGGCTCGACAGCCCGCTCCAACGCTTTCAGCCCGGACCCTGCACTTCCGCCTGACATTTACCACGTAGTGACGTCGGACTACACGGGCAGCGGCTACGATCGTGGACACATGTCGCCATCGGGAGATCGCACGGCCTCGGCTGCAGACAATCTGGTCACATTCTACATGACCAACATGCTCCCGCAGTACCACAACTTGAACGCCGGCCCCTGGGAAGATCTGGAGACGTATTCCAGGAGTCTTGTGACGGGTCAGAACAAGGAGTTGTACATCATCTCAGGTGGCATCTTCCCCGCATCGCCACAGACGCTGAACAACGCGGGCAAGATCCAGATCCCGACCTCGACGTGGAAGATCGTAGTCGTTGTTGGTGCGGGACAGGGGCTGGCTGATGTTCACTCCACGAAAGACCTACAGGTGCTTGCGGTGAACATGCCGGACAGTCTGACCGTGCCGATTGGCGCGCCGTGGCAGAATTACACGACGACTGTGAACGCGATCGAGAAGGCGACGGGCTACAACTTTTTGTCTGCACTTCCGGACAGCATCCAGAAGATTGTCGAGGCCAACGACCATCCGCCCGTTGCGACGCTCAGTGCGCAGGGCGCGACGACGGTTACGCTCGGGCAGGCCGTCAACGTCACCGGCAAGTTCACTGACGTTGATGGAAAGGGCGATGCGCCCTGGAGCTATGTCTTTAATTGGGGCGACGGGACGATCACGAAGGGTATCCAGTTGAGCTACCCGTCGGATCTGACGGCGTTCACGCGTACAAAGACGTATGCAGCTCCTGGTACGTATGTGGTCCGCTTCACAGTCACGGACAAGTACGGCGCAGCCGGCTACACGGAAGTGCCGGTGACGGTCCAGCCTTAACACCTTACCAATCCATCATTCACACCGGAGATTCTAATGCCCAGCCGCCTCACCGCAGTAGCGTGTGCTCTCATGTTTGCAGCCACGCCAATCATGGCTCAGAACATCAACCTTCCGCCCAATCCGGCTTTCCCGATCGGGCCGTTCGGACTTCCGTCGGTAGCAACAGTCGGCCAGACGTTCACCGCGCCTGCCCCGACCAACGTCCTGAAGAGCTTCCAGTTTTATCTGGCGAACGATCTGGATAACGGCGGTAATGGAGGTAACCTGCTGTTCCGCGGGTACGTCAGTGAGTTTGACATGGTGAACGACAAGCTCACCGGACCGCTACTCTTCCAGAGCGCGGTCACAACTGGGAATAGCAGCACGACGCTTTCTCCGTTCCTCTTCAACACCGGGTTCCTCGTACTCGATCCGGGGAAGGCGTACGTTGCGTTCCTCAGTGCGTCGGGGCTCACGCCCACCGGTGGTGTCGGTGTAGCCGTCAACTCGGTCGGCGGAAGCGATGCGACAAACTCCCGAGGCTCCTTGGTTTTCAGCGACAGTGGGAATAATTTTGGATTCCTGTCCCAGAACGATGCTTTTGGTGTCGTCGAGGGATCCAATGCCGCGTTCTCAGCGCAATTCACGGTAACACCTGAGCCGAGTGAGTTCGTGCTACTGGCGTCTGGGTTGAGCGGCCTCGCCGGTATCGTCAGGCTGCGTCGCCGGCGCGTCGCAAGTGTGTAGCTGCAAGCAGTGATACAAAGAAAGAGGGGAGCCGCGATCGCGGCTCCCCTCTTTCTTTGTATCCCGCATTTGTGTCAGCTCGACAATGCTTCGGATGCAATGCGTGCCGCCTCGGCCAACACCGCTGCTCCGATAAAGATCGCCTCTTCAGCGGCGTAGTAACCGGGCGAGTGCGCGGCGATGACACGGCCGCCGGGCTCGCGCGCGCCGATGCGCATGAAGCAACCGGGGATACGCTGCATGTACACGGCGAAATCCTCGCCCCCCATGTTGGTTGTGCCCAGTGGGACAAGCGCCTGCTCACCCAACACGTTTAGCACGGCGCGCTGTGCCCACTCTGAAGTCTCGGCTGGATTGACGATGGGCGGCGTCCCGCCTTTCAGCGTCACGATCGCACGCACGCCGTATGCGGCGGCCTGCGCCTCCGCTACACGCTGCAACTCGGTCGTTAGCAGAGTACGAGCGGCCGGTGTTGTCGCGCGGATTGTGCCGCTGATCATCGCCCGGTCGGGGATGATGTTGGCCGCAGTCCCAGCGTTGAACATTCCGACGGTGACGACGCCCGGTTGCGCGGGATCGAGTCGCCGCGACACCAGCGTCTGCAGCGCTCCCACGATCGCCGCTGCAGCAACGATAGGATCGGCCGATTCGTGCGGCCGCGCACCGTGTGCACCGGCGCCGAGCACCTCGATGCGAAAGGTGTCGGTCGATGCAGCGAGTGGGCCTGCTTGCGCGACCACCTGTCCGACCTCGAAGCGCCGATCGACATGGCCCCCGAAGATCGCACGTACCGCATCCAGAGCGCCGCTCTCCACAACTGCGCGCGCACCCTCGCCGATCTCTTCCGCGGGCTGTAGCACGAGCAGGACGTCGCCGTTGGCGGGGCGCTCGAGCAGAAGACGTGCGGCACCCACGGCCCAGCTGGAGTGGACGTCGTGACCGCATGCGTGCATCACGCCGGGATTGGTGGATGCAAACGGAAGCCCCGTATCCTCCGTAATTGGCAACGCATCTATGTCCCCGCGAATGGCGACGACCGGCGCACCTGAATCGCGCCCCGGCACACGCGCCACGAGTCCAGTGTTCGCAACGCGCTCAATCTCGCTAATGCCGCATGCGGTGAGCGCGTCGCGCAGTCGCTCCACGGTCCGCTGCTCGTTCCACGACAGCTCCGGATGACTGTGCAGGTCACGCCGAAGCGCTACTAGTTCCGCGGCCATCGTCGCGGAGAAGAGTGGCTGTAATGGTGCAGGAACAACTACGGGAATTGTGACGGATTGCTCACTCATCGCGCGGTCAACTGCTGCGATCTGACCGTGAGGTCGTCGATGCGGCCAGCATCCACCTGCACGCCCAGCCCCGGTCGGTCGAGCGGAACGCGCACGTAGCCTTCAGCGTTCATCGTCCACTCCGGTGTGACGACGTCGCGCTCCCAGTACCGGGCGCTGGGGCTCAGGTCACCTGGAAGGGTGAAGTTGGGGAGCGATGCGAGCGCGACGTTGTACGCGCGACCGATGCCGCTCTCCATCATCCCGCCGCACCACACAGGGATTCCATTGCTCTCGCACACGTTGTGAATCGCCCGTGATTCTGTGAAGCCGCCAACGCGTCCCGGCTTGATGTTGACGATGCGCCCGCTCCCGAGCGCGATCATATCTTCGGCGCGCTCGACGTTCGTGATCGACTCGTCCAGACAGATCGGCGTGCGCAGCGCCCGCTGCAACTCCGCGTGCCGGATGACATCGTCGTACGCTAGCGGCTGCTCGATCATCATCAGATCGAGATCATCGAGTTGGCGCAGGTGGTCCGTGTCGGCGAGCGTGTATGCGTTATTAGCATCCGCCATGAGCGACGCGTCGGGGAACGCCTCACGCACGGCACGCACGTACTCGATGTCGTGCCCGGGCTCGATCTTGAGCTTTGCCTTCTGGTAGCCGTCCGCCAGCGCGCGGCGCACGCGCTCCACCAACACCTCGGGCGAGCTCTGGATGCCGATCGAGATCCCGGTGCCGATCTCTGTCCGCGTTCCTCCAATCAGTCGCGCGAGCGGAATTCCATCGCGCTCGGCCGTGAGGCACCACGAGGCCATCTCCACCGCCGCCTTCGCCATGTGATGTCCGCGGAAGTTGCGCTCGAGCGCCGGATGCACATCTGAAGGCTGCTCGAACTCGACGCCGAGCACGCGCGGAGCGACGTAGTCACTGATCACGAGCCACGCGGTATCGATGGTCTCGGAGCTGTAGTTGGGCCCTTCGCCGGCCACGCACTCGCTCCATACCGTGACACCGTCAGCATCCCGCAGCTGTAGCAGCATGATGCGCCTGTCGGTGCACAGACCGGACGAAATGCGGAATGGCTCCTTAAGTGGGAGGGTGATCTCGCGAAGAGTGATCTCGTTGAAGCGAATCATGCGCGTGTGGAGGGGTTAAGGTCGGTACGCGGTTCGGTGTGCTGCAAATAATACGTGCCACCTTCATTTGTGCTGTCGCGCTCGAAGGTCAGCACGGTATATCCGGCCCCTAAATAGTGGCAGAACGCGCGCCGGGTAGTGTCACGCCATGCATGGGCCGCGACTGGATCGCGCGCGAGCTCGGCAAAAATATCCTTCGGGATCGCAACGCGGACCATCGGTGAATCCGGGAGATCGTGGATGGCAGGGATCCCGGTGCCGGGTTGCATCGAATTTACAAGCGGGGTGTCGGCGGGAAGCGGGCGGAAGGTCGCTGGTACGTCAGAGCGGGGCACGAGATCCCAGGTCAGGATGAATCTGTCAGTCCCGAGACCAGCGTGTATTACGCTCCCGGTGTCTTCTCCATAGTAGTTGACCTTGTACTCGGCCACCCGCGCCCCCAGGCGTACAAGGTTGAGATGCGCGTTACGGGAAACGAGCGGGTCGTAGGTCCAGTACATCCTGCCAACGCCGATCTCGAGCAGCAGCTCGCGCTGATAATGCTTGAGCCGGGTGCCGATGCCCAGATGCTGCGCTTCGGGGCGAACCGCCAGCATGTCGGACCAGTGCGCCAGCTCGCCGTCGCGGATACCTGTCATTCCGAAGACAAAGCCCAACATCCGACCATCTGGATCAAAGGCGGCCGCGGTGACGCCACCCACCTCCTGGGAGATCCTGAGGACGGTGGCGGAGACAAGCTCGGTGAACTGATCGCCCCACGTTTCGCGTTCGATCCGGACGCACTCGTCGTACTCCCGGAGCCCACTGACGCGGCGAACGGTGATGCCGTGGTCGTTAACGTGGCCCGGTACTCGGTCCGGTACTCGGCACGCGGATTTGCCGGCGGTCGATCCTGGCCGCGACGGCTGGGAGAGTGGTGGCACATTTGTGTTCATGGTCCGTCTGCGAATCTACAACGGACGGGAGCCTTACGAGCACGCTGAGTAACGGCCAAACACGGCTCATCGCATGGGCGCCCATGCAATTCAGTCCATCTCCGGCCATGGCCCAGACCCGTTCGCCGGAAAATCATACGCTTCACCGCTAGATTATCTGTTCATGGCTACGAAAACTGCCCCCACCGCCTCTGCCCAGCGTGTCGCAGAGCCAGACCTGCCCCCCGGCCTCAAACGCGACGATCTTCTCGCTGCCTACAGGACGATGCTCCTGTCGCGCCGGATTGATGACAAGGAAGTCCAGCTCAAGCGCCAGAACAAGATCTTTTTCCAGATTTCTGGCGCCGGTCACGAAGCCATTCTGACCGCAGCCGGAATGGTCCTGAAGCCAGGCTACGATTGGTTCTATACCTACTACCGCGACCGGGCGTTGTGTCTGCAGCTGGGCGTGACGCCAGCGGAGATGTTGTACGAGGCCGTGGGTGCGGCGATTGACCCGGCTTCCGGGGGGCGGCAGATGCCGAGCCACTGGGGGAGCAAGCCACTCAATATCGTTTCGTCGTCCTCGCCGACCGGGACGCAGTTTCTGCAGGGTGTAGGGGCCGCTGAAGGGTCGATCCGGGCCAAGATGCTGGGGCTGAGCGAGGCGCAGTTCGAGGGAGACGAGGTGGTCTTTATTTCTACCGGCGACGGGACCACCAGTGAGGGCGAGTTCTGGGAGTCGCTCAACAGTGCGTGCAATCTGAAAGTCCCGGCCGTGTACGTGGTGGAGGACAACAAGTACGCCATCTCCGTTCCGGTGGAAGTGGGTACCGCTGGCGGGAGCATCTCCAAGCTGGTAGCGTCCTTTCCGAATCTGTACATCCAGGAAGTGGACGGCTGCGACTTCGTTGCCAGCTATGAGGTGATGCAGCGTGCCGTACAGTACGCGCGGGAGCGAAACGGTCCGGCGTTCGTGCACGCGCACGTCATCCGCCCGTACTCGCACTCGTTGTCGGATGATGAGACGATGTACCGCCCGGTGGAAGAGCGCGACGCCGATGCCCTGCGCGATCCGCTCACGACGTTCCCAGCGTGGCTCATCAGCTCCGGAGCCGCGACCGCGGACGAGATCGCCAGGATCGGCGAAGAGATTGACGCGGAAGTTCTGGCGGCGACGGATGACGCGCTGGAGCAGCAGCAGCCGGGCGCTGATACCGTGTATTACGCCGTGTACTCGCCGGATGTGGATCCGTGCAGTGAGCAGTTCGATACGGAGGACGACCCGCAGTTCTCCGGTACACCGACCACGATGGTCGACCTGCTCAACACCTGCATGCGTGACGAGATGCGGCGGGACGAAAAGATCCTCCTCTTCGGCGAGGATGTCGCGGATGTATCGCGAGAGCAGCATCTGGGCGAGGTGAAGGGGAAGGGTGGCGTCTTCAAGGTGACGTGGGGACTACAGAAGGAGTTCGGCAGCGCGAGGGTATTCAACACGCCGTTGGCCGAGGCGAACATCATTGGACGCGCGATTGGTCTGGCGACGCGCGGATTCAAGCCAGTGGTCGAGGTCCAGTTCTTCGATTACATCTGGACCGCGTACATGCAGTTGCGCGACGAGATGGCGACCATGCGCTGGCGCTCCAATAACGCCTTCGCGTCGCAGGTGGTGGTGCGCGTCACGTACGGCGGTTACATCCGTGGCGCACTCTATCACTCCCAGACGGGTGCATCGCTGTTCACGCACTGTCCGGGGTTGCGCGTCATCTGCCCGAGCTCGGCGCTGGATGCGGCCGGACTGCTGCGTACCGCCATCCGCTGCGACGATCCGGTCATCTTCCTCGAGCACAAGCATCTGTACCGCCAGACGTACAACAAGGGGGCGTATCCCGGCCCGAATTTCATGATCCCCTTTGGCAAGGCAAAGACGGTTCGCGAAGGGACGGATGTGACGGTTATTACGTATGGCGCGACGGTGCAGCGCGCGCTGGTCGCCGCGAACCAGGCGGCCGACGATACCGGAGTATCGGTCGCGGTGATCGATCTGCGATCGCTGTCGCCGTGGGACAAGGAGGCGGTGTTCGCGAGCGTGAAGAAGACGTCGCGGGTGATCGTGGCGTACGAGGATTCGTGCAGCTGGGGTTACGGCGCCGAGATCGCGGCGGAGATCGCCGACGAGTGCTTCGCGTGGCTGGATGCACCGGTGAAGCGGATTGCGTCTTCAGACACGTTCGTCGGGTACGCGCCTTCGCTGGAGGACGCGATCCTGCCGCAGGTCGCCGACTTCACCCGCGCGTATGCGGAGATCATGAAGTTCTAGTATGATCTTCCAGTATGACTGAGGATACAAATGCAGCTGTGACCGAGCTGGACCGGTTCGGTCACAAACAGCAGGCGCTATTGGATAAGATCGAGAGCGGCACGACGCCGGAAGGTCGGGAGCGGAAGCCCGCGCCGGACGAATGGTCGCTCACCGAGGTGGTACAGCACCTGGCGCTCGTGTCAGAGGCGATGCTGAGGTCCGGTCGCCAGCGGGACGAGAGCTCGCCCTCGCTCGAGCACGACGGATTCGCGCGGCTGCAGAGCAGGCTTCGCTCGGGATCAAAGAGCAAAGCGCCGTCGGAACGAATCGTGCCGCGACCGGGAGTGACGTGGGGCCAAGCCGTGGCGAACGCGCGCGGCGGTCTGGAGCGTTGGCGTGAATCGCTGACGAGTGGTCGCATGGATAACATGTCGTACCCGCATCCGCGCGCCGGTGAACTCAGCTCGGAGCAGACGGTACAGTTCCTATCCGAGCACCTGGACCATCACGTTGCACAGGTAGATCGGCTGCTCGGAAACTGAATTACAGCGCCATCTTCCGGATCACGATCTCGCACTCGGCTGCACCGCGGTGCATGCAGCGTGTTTCGGTTACGCCGATATTTTCGTCAAAGTGCACACCCAACCCTTTGGCTATTCCGATGGCGACGTTGCACATGCGCCGAGGGGAGTTGTATAGCAGTACCACTTCCTTTGGGCTGGTTCGCGTTGCCTTGAGCGCGGGCGGGTGCGCGCCAGGGTTCCGGATGCGGACCACGCGGTGGATGGTCTGCTCGGTGTTCTCGATCACATCGAGCGTTCGCCATGAGGGGTCGATCAGCGAGCGATACATGGCGAGCAGCTTCGGTGCGAGGAAGACGCCAAAGCCTTCCATGACGGCTCCGGCCGGTTTCTTTGTAAGTCTTGCTGCTGCGGTGACGAGGGCGCCGGCCTCAGCGTCCGGGTATTCCTTGACGGGGAGATAGCTCTTTCCCTCGAGTCCTGCTTCCTTGATGAGCGCGGGCCACGCGTCCTGTCCCAGGGCACTGGTGACGTAGTTTCTAAGCTCAGTGAAGATGATGCCGTGCATTAGGTTGTTCCGGAACGAGTTCGGCGCGCGTGTCGGCGTAAACCGACACGGACAGAAAGGGCGGTCCCAAATTACGGGCCCGCCCCTTCCAATGTCCATGATACGTTGTCTGCCGAGTGCTCTACCGGCCGCTACATACGTCTATCGACCGCTACGGCGTGCGGAGTCACCCATCATTTTCCCGCCCTTCATGTGATCGCCGCGGGTTTTCATGGTGTCGAACTTCTGCTGCTGGGCGGGGGTGAGGATGGCGCGGACTTCAGCCATTTCCTGCTGATGGATCTGCTGCATGGGACCCGTTGCACCCCGAGCGTTGGCGCGATTTGCGCGCACCGCCGAGGTATCGCCCTTGGCGCGCGCGGCGCGTGCCGCTTCCATCTGTGGCCGCATCTTCTCACGCTCTGCCTTGATCTGCGGCTCGTACTTGGCGTGAATCGCCTTTACCTGCGCCTGCTGCGCACCGGTCAGGTTGAGATCAGCCATCATCTTATTGTTGTGACCGCGTGGGCCCTGGTGCCGCGTCATGTGGGTACCGGCGACTGGCATCGGCCGGGTGGTGGTCGTGGTCGTCTGGGCGTACAGTGCCGGGGCGGCAAGGGTTGCTGCTACCGCGAGTGCGGTAAAGAGATGTCGCTTCATTGAAACCAATTCTCCTTTAAGTGCGCACTTCATGTGCGCTGTAACACGTGAGACGATGTGTGCAAACAGATGTTAACGAGGTTGTTAAAAGGCTGTTGATGCGGCCCCTTGCTGTACTGGTCGTTGCGGCGCGATAGTGTAGGATGCCTAATGCCAGCGATCACTCGACCGCACCTCTCCCGCCGCTGAGCACTGAGAAAAAGCAGCCCCGAATCCCGCCGGTGGATAGCGACTTCTTCCAGCTCTTTTCCACCCTCACGCCAGAAGAGACATCGCTCCGGAATCGGGTACGGGAGTTCGCCGAATCGTTCCGCCCCGTGCTCGCTGATGCGTGGGAGAAGGCCGAGCTTCCCGCTGGAACAATTGATCGATTCAAAACGACAGATTTCGTCGCGCACATGCACAGACAGGAGGACGATGGGACGGGGCGGTACGACTCCGTGATCGACGGACTGGTGACCATGGAGCTGGCGCGGGTGGATGCGTCGCTCGCGACTCTCGTGGGTGTGCAGAGCGGGCTGGCGATGGGATCGATCAAACTGTGCGGGTCGGAGGAGCAGCGGAACGAGTGGCTGCCGCGCATGCGCCGTTGGGAGGTGACTGGCTCCTTCGGCCTCACCGAACCGGATGTGGGCTCAGGCGTGGCTGGAGGTCTGACGACAACCTGCGTGCGCGACGGCAACGAGTGGCGTATCAATGGTGCGAAGCGATGGATCGGCAACGCGACCTTTGCCGACATCACCATCGTCTGGGCGCGCGACGTGGCTGACAACCAGGTCAAGGGGTTCATCGTCGATACCAAGTCGCCGGGATTCATAGCAACCAAGATGCAGGGAAAGATTGCTCAACGGATCAATCAGAACGCGGACATCAGCATCGAAAACGTGCAGGTGCCGGAGTCGAGGCGGCTGCAGCGGGCAAACTCGTTCGCCGATACTGCGCGGGTACTGAGCGCAACGCGTGCAGGCGTGGCGTGGATCGCTGTTGGCTGCGCGATGGGTGCGTACGAGCACGCGCTGGCGTATGCGCAGCGCCGGTCGCAGTTCGGGAAGAAGTTGGCCGAGTTTCAGCTCATCCAACGCATGCTGGTCACAATGCTGGGACAGCTCACGGCGATGCAGACGTTGGCGCTCCGCGTATCGCGCATGCAGCAGGAAGGGACGGTTCGGGATCAGCATACGTCGCTGGCCAAGCAGTACTGTGCAGCGCGCTGCCGGGAGGTGGTAGCGCTCGCGCGAGAGTCGCTGGGCGGGAACGGGATTCTTCTGGACCACGACGTGGCGCGTTATTTCGCCGACGCGGAGGCGATCTACAGTTATGAAGGAACGAACGACATCAATACTCTGATCGTGGGGCGCGCGATCACCGGTTACGGGGCGTTCGTGTGGGGGGGGACGGGGGGGGCCCCCCCACCGCGCCCCCCCCAAGAACGGTATACCTCCCGAACCCCAACCATCCTCCCCC
>JBPCQO010000153.1:0-12599 GCA_050998035.1 Gemmatimonadaceae bacterium
GGAGTTGGCCAAGCGAGGTGAGTTGAGACTCGCGCAGCCCAAACCGTTTGCGTCAGTGGAGTTTACAGGTGACACCGTTAGCGAAGCTCCTTGAAGCCGCCCTGTTCGCGAGCGCGCGGCCGGTGCCGAACGAGGCACTTGGGCAGCTCGATCCCGAGTCGTCGCCTGCCGCCGTTTCCGCGGCGCTGGACGAAATCCGCGAGCACTACGATTCCGCCGGACACGGTGTGGAGCTGGTGACCGTCGGCGATGGCTGGCAGATCCTCACGCGCCCGGAGTACACGGAGGCGATCGAACGGGCGCAGCTTGCGGCGCGTCCGCAGCGGTTGTCCGCCGCGGCGTTGGAGACGCGCGCGATCATCGCTTATCGCCAGCCCATTGGACGCGCGGAGATCGAAGAAATCCGCGGCGTGGGCGCCGGCGCGATACTCAAGTCGCTGCAGGAGCGCGGCCTCGCGGATGTGGTCGGGCGGGGCGAGGGAATGGGGCGGCCGTTACTGTATGGCACCACGCCGCTCTTTCTCGAGCACTTTGCTCTGCGTCACCTTGGCGAGCTCCCGCGGGCCGACGAGTTGGCTGTTGCGCTGCGGCCCGTGCAGCAGTCAGGCAAGATGGGCGAGGCGGGCGTGCAAGCGGCGGCTCAGCCCAACCAGCGGTCGGCCTGATGTCCGAGCCCATGCGCATCCACCGCGCTCTTGCGCGTGCCGGTGTCGCGTCTCGACGCGGATCGGAAGAGTTGGTGATTGGCGGCCGCGTCACCGTCAACGGCGCGGTTGCGACGGTCGGGCAGATCGTGGATCCCACGGAGGACACGATAACTGTGGACGGCCGCAAGATTGGCGGTGTCGCTCTGCCGTCATGGATCGTCCTCAATAAGCCACAGGGTGTGGTCACTACACGGAGCGATCCCGCCGGACGCGAAACAGTGTTCGATCTTGTGAGCGATCGGCCCGGACTTACGTACGTGGGGAGGCTGGATTATTTGACGGAAGGTCTCCTGCTGCTCACTACCGACGGGACGGCCGCGCACGCCCTGACTCACCCGAGTAGAGAGGTGGAGCGCACGTACGTTGCGATAGTGCGCGGCGATGCGGTAGCCGCGGCTCGATGGGCGTTGCGTGGGGTAGAGCTGGAGGACGGACTGGTGGTAGCGGCGGCGGCCAACGCATACCCGCTGCAGGGACGCCGGCACTACGAACTTGAAGTGACGCTGACCGAGGGGAAGCATCACGAGGTGCGCCGCTTGTGCGCGGCGATGGATCTGGAAGTGGAGCGGCTGGTGCGCACCGCTTTCGGCCCTGTGCAACTGGGAGATCTCCCCACCGGAGCTACACGCGCGCTGACCAAGCGCGAGTTCGAGCTCATAACGGCAATCGTAAAACAGCCCGCAACGCCAACAACACCAAATGGAAGACACGGTACTCGTAAACGCGGTAATCAGTGAAGTCGGCAAGCGTGTCGTTGGCCAACACTACATGGTGGAGAGGCTGCTTGTAGGGCTGCTCACCGGCGGCCACGTTCTGTTGGAGGGTGTGCCGGGTCTGGCGAAAACGCTGACGGTGCGGACACTTGCGGAGACGATCAGCACCACGTTTCAGCGGATCCAGTTCACCCCGGATTTGTTACCCGCCGACGTGATCGGGACGCAGGTGTACGATCAGTCCACGGGTCAGTTCTCGGTGAAGAAGGGCCCGATATTCGCGAACATAGTTCTGGCCGACGAGATCAACCGTGCGCCCGCGAAGGTGCAATCGGCGCTGCTGGAAGCAATGCAGGAAAAACAGGTGACGATAGGCGGGACGACATACCCGCTGGAAGAGCCGTTCCTGGTCCTTGCCACGCAGAACCCGATTGAGCAGGAGGGGACTTACCCACTCCCGGAGGCGCAGGTAGATCGCTTCATGCTCAAGCTGCACGTGGGTTACCCAACGCGCGACGAAGAGAAGGAGGTTCTCCGACGCATGGCGGGGAAGGCGACGATCCCGGTGCACCACGTCGCGACGCCGGAATCGATAATGGCTGCGCGGAAGAGAATTTCGGATCTGTACATGGACGAGCGCATAGTCGATTACATAGTCGACATCGTTGCGGCGACTCGCGATCCCAAGGCTGCGGGACTCGCGGATCTGGGTCCGCTCATCCAGTTCGGCGCAAGTCCGCGCGCTACACTGTCGCTCGCGCAGGCATCCAGGGCGATCGCATTTCTGCACGATCGTGCGTACGTCACGCCCGACGACGTCAAGTCCGTCGCGCCGGACGTGCTGCGCCACCGGGTGCTGATCACTTACGAGGCGGAGGCTGAGGACGTGACCAGCGACAATGTGGTCTCGCGCATTCTCGACGCAATTCCAGCCCCGTAGTAGTGCATGTTTGAGTTCCTCAAGCGGCGCCATCCGCCCAAAGAGGCGGAGCGGCCACCGGTTCGCGCTCGCGTATCACCTGAGATTCTCAAGCAGGTGCAACGTGTCGAGCTGAAGACGCGCGGATTGGTGGATGCGCTGTTTTCGGGCGAGTACCGCTCGGTGTTCAAGGGTCAGGGAATGGAGTTCGCCGAGGTGCGGGAGTACTCGCCGGGTGACGAGGTCCGGGCAATCGACTGGAACGTCACCGCGCGCATGAGCAAGCCGTACGTCAAGCGATACATCGAGGAGCGGGAGCTGACGGTGATGCTCGCGCTCGACGTATCCGGTTCCGAGCGGTTCGGGACCGTCAGGCGATTCAAGAGCGATGTCATCACGGAATTCGCCGCGGTGGTGGCGCTGGCGGCCGTGAGAAACAACGACAGGGTCGGAATTCTGTTCTTCACCGATCGCGTCGAGCTGACGGTTCCACCGCGCAAGGGGAAGCGACACATGCTCCGAATTGTGCGCGACCTGCTCGCGTTCCAGCCGACCGGCACTCGCACCGATCTCAGTCCTGCGCTCCAGTACATGCAACGTACATTGCACCAGCACACGGTGATATTCCTCGTCTCGGACTTCCAGGCGGAAGGATACGAGCACGCGCTCAAGGTGCTGGCGCGTCGGCACGACGTTGTGGCGGTCACACTGAACGATCCCGCGGAGGATCTCCTCCCCAACGTCGGCGTCGCGCGGCTGCGCGATCCAGAGACGGGAGAGTACGTCGAGATCGACACCAGCAACAAGTCTGTGCGTGCAGCGTACGCCGAGGGCGTTTCGGTGGAGCGGATTGCGCGGAAGCGTCTACTTCGCCGCGCCGGGCTGGACGAGATCGAGCTGAAAACAGAATCGGATGTGATAGAGCCGCTGCTCAAATTCTTTCGCGCACGCGACACTCGCGTGCGGCGGCGTTGATGATCGCGCTCGCGGTACTGTTGCTACAGGTCCAGATGGGTACGACGGTACGCCCGGAGACTGTCACAGTCGGCCAGCACTTCAACGTGACGGTACGCATTCGCGTGCCGAACGGCGCGCAGCTCGGCTTTCCGCTGAGTACAGACAGCTCGGCCAGAGTCGATACCGCGGCCAGCGCCACGCGGCGATCGGTCGCCGGTCCGCAATTCACGGAGACGACCATGAACTACGTGCTCGCGGCGTGGGACACCGGTGCGCAGCACCTCGGCCTGGGAGATGTCTCCGTCGGTCTCCCGTCGGGGCAACGACTCGCCTCGCTCCGGGCGCTCTCCGTGTATGTGAGATCGGTGCTTCCAATTGACACTGCGCAACGCAAACCCAGGCCGCCGCGTCCCACAGTTGCGCAACGCGTCGTAAACTGGCTGGCCTGGGCCATCGTTGCGGCGGTCGCACTGATGCTGGGGCTAGCGTACTGGTTCTGGAGCCGCAGGCGAGGAAGGGGAGATGAATCACTAACAGCACTCAACTGGGCCGAGCGTGAGTTCGAGCGCATCGAAGGTGCCGGCTGGCTCGCGGAGGGGATGACCGAACGGCATGCCATCGCTATGGCTGGTGTCGTGCGGCGGTATCTCGCGCTGGTCAATCACCGCTTCGCGGCGTCACTCACGACGCGGGAGCTGGCATCGGCTGTTGCGGGTTCGCCGCTTCCCACCGACCGACTGATCGCGTTGATGGAAGAAGTTGATCCGCTCAAGTTTGCCGCACGCCGTCTTTCACGCGAGGCAGCGGTGCGCACTGGTGCAGAAGCGCGCTCTCTCGTTGCCGAGAGCGACCGTGCACTCAGCGCTGCCGCCGCAAGTGCCGTTGCTGATCCGGCGGTTGCCGAACGGGCCGCCGCGTGAGCCTCACGGGACTGCAGTTTGCAACCCCTTGGGCGCTACTCGCGCTGGTCGTGTTGCCGCTCTGGTGGGTGGTTCGGGCGCGCAGACGTCCGGCCGCGATAACGTTTTCGCGCACCGCCATGCTCGCACGTGGGCCGCAGTCGGGCGCCCGGGTAGCACAGATATTATTTCTCCTTCGCAACCTCGCGCTGATTGGACTCATCGTCGCGCTGGCACGTCCGCGTAGCAGAGGGCAGGTCGAAAACGTGAACAGTGCGGGGATCAATATCGTGCTTGCGATCGATCTTTCCAGCTCGATGCTCGCGGAAGACTTCCAGCCTCAGAACCGGCTGGAGGTGGCGAAGGAAACGGTCAAGCAGTTCATCTCCGGGCGCACTTCAGACAGGATCGGCCTCGTGGCATTTTCCGGCGAAGCGCTGACCCAGGTGCCGCTCACAACCGATTATCCCGTGCTGATGCAGGCCGTCGACAATCTTCAGGCGGGACAGTTGGAGGACGGCACCGCGATCGGGAACGCTATCGCCACGGCGGCCAACAGGCTGCGAAATGCGCCGGGCAAGTCGCGTGTCATGATTCTGCTCACTGATGGGGTGAATAACCGAGGTGACATCGATCCGCGCACAGCCGCACAAGCGGCAGCCGCTGTGGGGGTAAAGATCTACAGCATCGGAGTGGGCACCGAGGGAATGGCGCCCGTACCGGTAGGCCGCGGAGTTTACGGCTTGCGATACGAAAACCAGCCGGTGCAGATAGACGAGGCACTCCTGTCGCAGATATCTGCATCCACGGGAGGCCGCTACTTTCGTGCGCGCGACGCTGCCGCTCTGCGTCGCATTTACGATCAGATCGACGCGCTGGAGCGAACCCCGGTGCACACGGCAACGTACGTACGCTACGCCGAGTTGTTCCACTGGCCACTGGGAGTGGCTGTGCTCGCGCTGGTGCTGGAGCTTGGTCTCGCTGCAGTTCGGGCACCGGTACCGTGATCCGATTCATTGAGTGGCCGTTCGCACTTGCACTCGCCCTGCTGCTTCCGGCGCTCGGAATCGTGGCGCTCATCATCGGCCGGCGGGCCCGTGCGCGGCGTCTCGCGCAGCTCGGCACGCGCTCGATGTTGGCACGACTTTCACCTCAGGTGAGTCGGCGCGGCGCGTGGCACATGGTGCGGGTGGTCGCCGCGCTCGCGCTGGTCGGGCTGGCGTTCGCGGGACCGCGTTGGGGGCTGGATCGGGCAGTGACGAAGCGGAGTGGGGCCGATGTGGTGCTCGCGCTCGATGCCTCGCTCTCGATGACAGCTCCGGACGAAAAGCCGTCCCGCCTCGCCAAGATGAAGCAGACAGTGCGGCAACTCCGAGCGCTATCGCCGGACGATCGCTTTGCCGTCATCGCGTTTGCCGGGCGAGCGTACATTCTCACACCGCTCACCACCGACGACGGCGCACTGGAGCTGTATCTGGACAACCTGGATCCCTCGGTTGTGGGCCAGGGAGGAAGCTCGATCGCCAGCGCATTACGCCAGGCGACAACTCTTCTCAGCATCGGAAAGGGTGAGGCAGACAAGGCCATCGTTTTAATGAGCGACGGTGAAGCGTTCGAACCGCTTGCCGACGTCGTGGGTGAAGCGAAGCGGGCCAAAGACGCGGGGATCGCGCTCGTTACTGTGGGCTTTGGTACTGCCGCCGGTTCCACGATTCCCATTACCGAAAACGGTAGGACGACGCTCAAGCGCGACGAACAGGGTGCGACGGTAATTACTCGCTACACACCTGAGTTTCTGCTTGCGGCTGCGCAAGCAGCTACCGGGAACTTCATTGCGGCGGACGCGCCAAACAAGGCGGAGCGCATACGCTCGGTTCTGGATCGCCTCAAGACGGCAGAACATGCCATTTCGACCGGTCGCGATCTGTCGCCTCGCTTTCAGTGGTTTCTGGCGCCAGCGTTATTACTGCTGCTGCTGGACTCGCTGCTGACGCTCCGCACCAAGCGACGCACACGGGTCGCGGCTGCCGCACTGGCTGCCGCCGCCGTCGCCGCGTGCGGATCTGGGCAGGATCGTCAGATGACCGATATGTACAATCGTGGAACGGTTCTCCTCGCGCACGATTCACTTGCGGCCGCGGTGCCTCTACTTGATAGCGTGGCGGCGCACAGCGAAGCACTTCGATTCCGCGCGACGTTCAACTCCGGTTGGGCGTATCTCGTGACGGGGCGTCAATTGCGCGGAGACACGGCGACATTACCGCTGGACAGCGCACAGGCACGTTACAGACGCGCGTTGGTACTCGGTCCTGACGACCGCGACGCGAAATGGAATTACGAGCTCACACTTCGGCCGCAAAAAAAAAGCGGTGGTGGTGGTGGTGGTGGGGGTGGAGGCGGGGGGGGCGGCGGCGCAGCCAAGAAACCGCAGCCGCAACCATCCGGCGGCGCTGGCATTGGCCAGCAGCAGGCGCAGGCCGTGTTGAACAATGCCGCTCGCGAAGAGCAGGATGTGCAGGGCCGAAAGCAACAAAAGAACGTTCCTCAGCCACCTCCGCGAGGTAAAGACTGGTGATTGGCGTGTTGCTGCTGTTCGCTCAGATCGGGGGGGTACAGTTCGGGACGCATGTCGTGCCGGACACTGTGTACGTCGGCCAGCAGGTGACGTACGACGCCGTCACTTTGGTGAACGACGCGACGCGCGCGCGCATGCGCGCTAATCCTGAGTACACGCCGTCTGAGGTAACAGGCGTCACGATCTACGACTTCCCGTTCGATACTGCATCGATCAGCGACGTTGCGCTGAACGGCGCCCGGTTTCGCCGCTACGTGTACCGCCGCGCTCTCTTTCCACTTTCGGCCGGCGTGTACCAGATCCCGCCTGCGACTCTGCGCTACAGAGTCCCCGAGGCCGATGCGTATCTTGGACAGTCCGGCCCGACTGTGCTACGTAGCACGCCAGATACGTTTGTTGCGGTGGCGCTTCCGCCCTCCGGCCGGCCGCTCGCCTTCGCGGGAGCCGTGGGCGAGTTGCGGGACACTATCTGGACCGACGGGGCCGCCGCGCGCGTAGGTGACACTTTCACCGTGACGGTGAGTGTGTCCGGTATTGGGAACTTGAACCTCCTGCCACGACCGCCACTACAGGTGGACTGGGCGACAATCGTTCCCGGCGATGAGCGCGTGTCGTGGGATTCGACGGGGTCAGCCGTCCGTGGCTCCAAACAGTTCGATTGGGTGGTAACGCCACGCGTGGCTGGAGATCTTTCCATCCCGCCGGTGCGCTACGATTTTTTCAATCCGGCCACTCGGCGTTACGAGGTTGCGACCACCGCGCTTCTTTCCGTTCCGGTTTCCGCTGCAGGCGGATCGGTAGGTGCACCCGTTCCGCCGGTGCGCGATACCATCGGCGACTCGCCATTCCCGATGTTGATGCGCATGGCGCGCAACAATGCGCTCGTGATCGCAATCATCGGAGCAGTCGTCATCCTTCTCATCGCAGTTACGTTCACAGTGAGCGGCCGGCGAAGTTCCGACCAGGACGACGAGTGAGACAGTGGCGGTGCAGAACCGGACCGGAAGGCTCACCAGTGACTGGTAGGTTTGCGTCGTGCCCACGATAGCCGTTCTCCCGACTGCCGTCGCGGACCAGATCGCCGCTGGCGAGGTTGGCGAGCGCCCAGCGTCGGTGGTGAAGGAGTTGCTCGAGAACGCAGTTGATGCGGGCGCCAAGAGCGTCGATATTACCGTCCTGGAGGGCGGGCGCACACTCATACGCGTCAGCGATGACGGCTGCGGCATGGACGCCGATGACGCGCTACTATCGCTCGCCCGACACGGCACCTCAAAGATAAAATCGTCCGACGATCTCACTGCCATACGCACTTTTGGTTTTCGCGGAGAGGCGCTCCCGGCGATCTGCTCGGTGGCGCAGGTTGAGATAGAAACGGCCACGGCAGATGGCGTCGGGACGCGCATACGTGCTGCGGGGGGCGAACCTGCCGCTGTATCGGCAACGCAGCGCCGCCGCGGCACCACTGTCACTGTCGGCAATCTTTTCTACAACGTACCGGCCCGTGCAAAGTTTCTGCGCGGCGCTCGCTCGGAGTGGCGCGCCATATCCGACGTGCTGACAACACTTGCTTTGACGCGGCGCGATATCAGAATCGAGGCCACCCACGACGGCCGTCGCGCCCTTCGCGCTCTCGCGGCGCCGTCGCTCCGCGCGCGGCTCGGTGCGCTCTGGGGAGTACCGTACGCCGAGGAACTACTCGCGGTGGACGACGTGAGTGGAAGCGTTCACGTGGCCGGGCTGATGGAACGTCCGGCCAACGTGGGGACGGCTACCAGGCGCACGTTTCTCTCCGTCAACGGCCGCGCAATTCGCGACGCCGGCATGATCCGCGCCGCCGAGCTGGCGTACCGGTCTACCATACCTGCCGGCACTCGTCCGTCGCTGTATCTGGAACTGGTGGTGCCAGCGGACGGGGTTGACGTCAACGTACATCCCGCCAAAGCAGAGGTTCGCTTTCAGGACCGCTGGTCCATCGAGCGAGCTGTTGAACGGGCGGTGCATCACGCGCTCGGCACATTTGACAGCTCGGCTGCGTTCGGCCGCTCGTTCTTCGTTACGAACGCTGTATCGGCGCCTGAGCAGGTTGATCGCGACGTGCTGCATGACGGCGCCTCAGTGACGCCACTGTTCGCCAACGCTTCGGAAGAAAGTGAAATCGCTGCGCCGTCTGCGAATAGTGCGGCGGCAGCGCAGGGTGTCGAGCAGATTCCACCGCTAACGCAATTGCGCCGCACGTATATAATGTTTGAGCATGAAGGCGGCGTGGTTCTCATTGACCAGCATTCGGCGCACGAGCGCATTCTGTACGAGCTTTTCCTCGGCAACCTGGAGAGTGGCGGCGCACCGTCGCAGCGCCTGCTCCTTCCAATCACGCTGAATCTCACGGGATCCGAGATCGACGCGTTCGACTCGCACCGGACGTATTTCGACCGGCTCGGTTTCGAGGTGGAAGCATTCGGTGGCAACTCGCTCATTGTGCACAGCGTTCCTGCTCCCCACGCGCGGTTTGACGCCGAACGATGCCTGCGGGACACCCTCGCATCACTTACCGGCGATCGATTCGCCGGGACGGCCGCGCGGCACGAGCACCTTGTCGCCACTGTCGCGTGCAAGGCCGCGGTGAAGGGAGGTGACGTGCTGACGCAGGATGAGATGCGCGCACTGTTCGCGGCGCTGCGCGACACGCGGCTGCCAGCGCACGATGTACACGGGCGCTCCACGATCGTTCAGTTATCGTGGGATGAGGTTGACCGGCGATTTGGACGCGCATAGTATCCGCGTGATCGTGGGCCCCACAGCGGCCGGCAAGTCCACGCGCGCCATGGAGATCGCGGCCTCGGGCGATGTGGCCATCATATCAGCTGACAGCCGCCAGATCTACCGCGGCTTCGACATCGGAACCGCGAAGCCGAGCATTGCGGATCGTCAGGCTGCCTTACATTACGGCGTGGACATTGTAGAACCGACAGAATCATACAGTGCCTACCGCTGGGCGGTTGATGCTGCACGGTGGATCTCCGAAGCCCTTGCAGCGGGGAAGACGCCGATCGTCGTAGGTGGAACCGGATTCTATCTCAAGTCTTTATTCGACCCGCCATATGACGTCTCCCCCGTCGCAGCCTTCTCCCTTCGGCCTCAGTACGAGATTGTCGATCCGGGTGAGTCGCTGAAGCAACACATCGTGACGCGAGTGGATCAGATGCTGGGCGCCGGGTGGCTGGTTGAGGTTGGTCAGCTCATGGCCACGGTTCCAGCAGACGCGATCGCGTGGAAAGCGTGCGGGTACCGGATAATGCGCGGCCACCTTAAAGGAGAGTATTCACTGGACTACGCGCGCGAACGAGCAATTATCGAAACCCGACAGTACGCCAAACGGCAACGGACTTGGTTTCGGCACCAGCTCGCATGAAGATAGGAATTACGTGCTACCCCACCTACGGCGGTTCCGGCGCGGTTGCAACTGAGCTGGGCATCGCGCTCGCGGCACGAGGGCACGAGGTTCACTTCATCAGCTACCGACAGCCGTTCAGGCTCCCATCGTACCTGCCGCGCGTGTACTTCCACGAGGTACACGTAGGACAGTACCCGCTGTTCGAGTACCCGCCATATGATCTGGCGCTGGCGGTGCGCATGCACGAGGTGGTGCGCACGCACGGCGTAGAGCTGCTGCACTGCCACTACGCGATTCCGCACGCTACCAGCGCGTGGATCGCGCGTGAGATGCTGCGCGAGACCGGCGAGGACGTCGCGCTGGTCACCACGCTCCACGGCACCGACATCACCCTCGTTGGTCAGGACCCGTCGTTCCACGCAATCACGAAGTTCTCGATTGAGCGCTCCGACAGGATCACTGCGGTCTCCCAGTACCTGCAGGAAGAAACGTTCAACGCGTTCCACTGTACGGGCTGTCGCGTTTCGGTGATCTACAACTTCGTTGATCCGGATATCTACGACCGCTCCAGATATCAGGGCACGCTGCGGAGGCCGTTCGCCACGGACCGGCATGTGCTGATGCACATCTCCAACTTTCGCGCCGTGAAGAGAGTGCGCGACGTGGTGCGCATCTTCGCTCGCGTGGCGGCGGTCAGTCCAAGCATACTGGTGATGGTCGGTGACGGCCCCGAGCGTTCCGCGGCTGAGGAGGAGGTCCGTGCACTCGGCGTGGTCAACTCTGTCTATTTTCTGGGGAAGATCGACGCCGTCGCACCGCTACTGGCCGACGCGGACGTGTTCCTTTTGCCGAGCCAGAGCGAATCGTTCGGGCTGAGCGCGCTGGAGGCGCTGGCGTCCGGCGTTCCTGTTGTGGGGAGCGATGCCGGTGGCCTCCCCGAGGTGGTAACTAACGGCGTCACCGGGCTGCTGTACCCCGTGGGAGCAGTTGATCTCATGGCGGAAGGGGTGCTTTCGATCCTGCTTGACCCTCTTCGCAAGGCCGAGATGTCCGCTGCTGCCGCAGCGGATGCGAGAGAGCGGTTCTCGCTGGACACTATCGTCTCGCAGTATGAAGCCTTATATCGCAATGCGCTCGAGAATCCCTCGCGCGCACACAAACAACAATTGCCTTGATGCCTACGACGTTCCAGGCTCTGATCCTAGGTTTGCTCCAGGGGTTGGCCGAGTTTCTTCCAGTAAGTAGTTCCGCGCACCTCGCATTGGCACCCTGGCTCTTCCACTGGCCCGACCCGGGGCTTTCGTTCGATGTTGCACTGCACTTCGGCACTCTCGTCGCTGTACTCTGGTACTTCCGCGCCGAGTGGGCATCACTGATTCGCGCAGCACGTCAGATCGTGACGACACGAAAGATCGAGACGATCGAACAGAAACGGGCGGCATTCATCGTGGTTTCCACAATCCCTGGTGGCATAGCAGGGCTGCTCCTCGAGAAAAAGGCAGAGCACGCGTTCCGCAGCCCGGTGCTCATCGCGAGCGCACTTATCCTGTTGGGCATCATCCTCTGGGTCGTGGACAAGCGCGCCCCAGCGGAGCGCCCCATCACCCACATGCGCTGGTCCGATGCAATCTGGATCGGTATTGCTCAGATGTTCGCGCTCGTTCCAGGCGTTTCACGGTCCGGTTCCACGATCACGGCGGGACGCGCACTCGGCTTCGACCGCAACGGTGTCGCAGCATTCAGTTTCATGATAAGCATGCCGATCATTGCAGGCGCGGCGCTCCTCAAGGTGCCACACGTGCTACACGAGAGCGGCCTCACCACACCACTCGTGGTGGGCGTGCTCGCGTCGGCCGTGAGCGGCTGGCTGGCAATCTCGGTGCTCCTCAAATACGTCAGCCGACACTCGTATGGTGTGTTCGCGGTGTACCGCGTCGTGCTCGGTGTGATAGTGCTCGGCATCTACTTCGCGCGTGGTGGCTGACAGCAGCAGGGCGGACAATTACGAGGGACTGAGCCCGGGTAAGCTGTGTTCGCTTCTCGGCGTTTCCAGCGTCGTTGTGTTCGATGCAGTGACGTCCACAATGGACGAGGCGCACGCTCGGGGGAGCGCCGGCGCAGAGCCTGGCACGCTGGTTCTTGCGGAGGAGCAGACTGCTGGGCGTGGCCGCAACGGCCGGCGCTGGTCGTCGCCGCCGCGCGGGATCTGGCTCACACTCATTGAGCGCCCGACCGACGTCGCCGCGCTCGAGGTGCTGTCGCTCAGAGTTGGGCTCGCCGCGGCGAGAGCGCTGGATCGGTTCGCACCGGAGCCGCTCCGTGTGAAGTGGCCGAACGATTTGTATGTCGACACCAGCAAGCTCGCGGGTAAGCCGGTGGAGGCGCGCTGGCGCGGCGAGGGACCCGAGTGGGTCGCGATCAGTTTCGGCGTGAACATG
>JBPCQO010000183.1:0-6283 GCA_050998035.1 Gemmatimonadaceae bacterium
GGAGTTGCCTCCATGATCAGCTCTTCCATCCCCGGAATCGCCTTGCCGTCGCCAATGACGAGCGGAACGTCACGGGGTTCACCAAGATTGCCCTGCTCGTCGGCAACAGCCAGGCCGACGCTCACCATGTCGCCCTCGATCGGTTTGTCCTCGACGGGAGCCCACGCTGCGCGCTCCTCGCGCACGTGGTCGATCTGTTCCTGGAGCTGCTCGTCGGTGACGTCCGTAGAGCCGCGCTCGACGCGAAAGCCGCTGGTGCGTGCGAGCTCGGGCGTCGGTCTCACCTCGTAATGGAACTCGAAGGTGAGCGGCTGGCCTTCCTCGAACTTAAGATCGTGAATGTGCGGCTGGGAGGCGACCTTGATGTCCTCCTTCTCCACTATCTCCTTGTAGGCCTCGCGCACAACCGACTCAATGGTCTCGTTGCGAATGGCTTCGGCGAAACGCTTTCTGACCATGGCGACCGGCGCCTTGCCGGGGCGAAAGCCCGGGAGTCGCGCAGAAGACGCGTACCGCTTTGTCGTCTTCTCTTCAGCAGCCGCGACTTCCGCTGCCGGAACCGACACTTCCACGGCGCGATCGACGCCGGTAGTGGTCTTAGGGGTGATCTGGATCTCCATGGTCGGAATTTAACCAGGGCGGTGGGGATACAGGGGCGATCTGGTTGGGCTGGCCGCTGAATCGCTCGAGCGTCTCCCCTCGTAAGTTTGTGGCGATGCGACTCAGCGTTACGCGCGTCTTTGCCTGGACTTCTGCATACCTGCTCGCCCTGGGGTCTTCAGTGCGCACCGCAACGGCACAGACGAGTGCACGGGATACACTCCGTGTAAGCCCGACATCCAGTACCGCTGGCTCCCGGCGCGACACCGCCGGGACGGCGCGGTGGCTGGTCGGCGGCTTTGTGGGCGTAGCTCGCAATTCTCCCTCGCGCCGTTTTCTCGGCTCCACGCCCGGGTTCGATCACCTCTTCCTGGGGCTGGAGGCGCTCACGCCTGTGCTGCGTCTTGGGCGGGTCCAGGTGTCGTACGGCGTGCAGCTGCTACCGCTCGTTCGGCTAACGGGGCAGACCGAGCACACGGAGGTGGTGTATGACAGTGGCATCGTCGCGCTTGCGCGCCGTCCTACCATACGTACCCGGGTTGTCCAGGAGCACGTATCCGCTTACGCGGCCGGTCTGTCGCCCTTCGGACTGCAGATCGCGGTTCCGCTCGGATCAGCCGTGTCCGTGTATGGCGCGACGGCCGCGGGTGGCTTGATTTTCGACCGGCCGTTTCCGATTCCACAGGCGCGGCGGGTCAACTTCACGCTCGAGTTCGGCGGCGGGGTGCTGGTCCGCGTGGGACATGAGCGATGGGTGAGAGTCGGGTACAAGTACCATCATCTCTCCAACGCCTACACCGCTCCCGAAAACCCGGGGCTGGATGGAAACGTGTTATATGCCGGGTACGACTGGTCTGTTCGATTGCCCAGATAATCGGCCCGAGGGCTGTCGCCCGCAGCCCCTCCAATTGACGGAAAAGCGATAACACCATATCGTTATCAGATGCGTACCATCGTTGACCTCACTGACGCCCAGGTTGCCCGCTTGGAACGAGTTGCGGCCCGCGAGCAGATCTCGCGGGCTGAGGCGGTGCGGCGGGCAATTGATGCCACTTATCCGGAGAACGAACCTGAGGCTTCGGCTAAGGCAATCCGTCGTCGGGCGTTTGGGTTATGGCAAGACCGCAATATCGATGCGGAGGCCTATGTCGAGGCTCTGCGTGATGAGTGGGAGCGGTGACAGTCGCCTACTCATGAGGCGCGTTTTGTGAATGCCGTATTTGATACGGTGCTCCTGATCGACTATCTAAATCGGGTTCCGCAAGCCGGCCGTGAATTTGACCGCTATGGCCGAATCACCATTAGCATTATCACTTGGATCGAGGTGATGGCCGGTGTGCGGACTGCCGCGGAAGACACGCTCGCGCGTGAGTTTCTACAGACTTTCAACGTGCACGATGTGAATGTGGCTGTCGCGGACCGGGCCGCCAAAATTCGCCGATCCAGTCGCATCCGCGTACCGGACGCGGTTATTTGGGCGACGGCGCTGGAGTTAGGCGAGCTGCTCGTCACGCGCAATACGAAAGACTTTCCGAGCGATGACCCCGGTGTCCGTATTCCCTACACCATCTGATCGCCCGCTCGCGCAACGCCCGCGGAAGGTGTACTTGTGTGCGGAAACCCGTAACCAGCGCGTACATCTCGCCGTGCCATCCATGCGAGCGTCAACGGCACGGCCATCGCAATGGCACCTAATATCCCCGCCCACCAGAGTTCGTGGCGCAGGCAAAGCGCAATGGGCATGATTCCGTTGAGTGCGTATAGCACGAGCGGTAGGTTGGTCGGCGACACGCGCTCGGCGAATGCGACCGGTCCGGCGATCATGAGCATCGCGCGCGCGACGATCGTGCCCGTGAGCCACCAGCCGAACCAGTTGGACAGCGGCATTCCGTAGAAAAAGCCGTGGGTGTGCCAGATCCAGTGATTGGTGGCGACTGTCATGGCCGGATCCATCGCGACGTCCCACGCGGTGAGGATGAGACCCGCCATCGCTGCCCATCGCCACTTTGTTGCGCTCGACGCGTCGGCGCGGAGCAGTCGTCCGCACATCGCCAGTGAGCAGTACAACATGAAGAACCAGGACATCGGGATCGGAAACGGCACCAATCCGAGAACGCGGTAACCCAGCAGTGGGGTATAGGAGTACGGCCCAAACGGGAGCCCGGTACTCGTTCCGGTGAGTTCGGCTGCAAGGGCGATGGAGAAGCCAACGACGAGCAGTCCGGCTGCGCGCCGCCAGCCGAGCTTCCCGCCTGCGTGGAACAGCGCCGCGAGCGCGCCGACAACCACGTATGAGGGACCGGAAAATCTCCAGCCCAGGATGTAGATCGTCTGCGCTGGCTCCTGCGTCAGCCACGCCGGCGGATTGCCTGCGAGAAACGTGACGAGCGCAACGGTGGAGAATACAATCAGTGCGCCGTGCAGCCAGAGCAGGGGCGTGGCGACGCGCGTGGCCAGCGGATTGGGTTCACGATGCATTTCTGTCGGTAGCTGTGATGTCTGCGCCCATTGCATCATGCGGCAGCTCCGATCATGTCGGCGACAATCTTTCCCGAGCTGAGCACACCCGGAATGCCGGCGCCCGGGTGCGTGCCGGCGCCGGTGAGATACAGGTTGGGAATGTCTTCGCTCATGTTGTGCGGCCGGAACCAGGCCGATTGCGTAAGGATTGGCTCGACGGAGAACGCGCTACCAAGGTGACTCCCTAGCGTGTCGCGAAAGTGCCGCGGGTCTATGTGTCGCTCCGTCACGATGTGCCTGGAGAGATCCGGAAGATATCGATCCTCCAGATACTTCACGATGCGATCACGATACAATGGCGCAGTTGCGCGCCAGTCGGTTGCACTCTCCAGGTGCGGAACGGGCGACAGGACGTACCATGAATCGCACCCCGGCGGCGCGAGCGATGGATCTGTAGCGGTGGGCCGGTGCAGATACAGCGAAAAGTCGTCCGACAGCTTCTTGCCAACAAAGATGTCATTCAGTAGCTCGCGGTAACGCGGGCCCATGAGGATCTCATGATGCGCGATGTTGTCGTACCGCCTGTCAGTGCCGAAGTAGAGGACAAAGAGTGACATGGAGTAACGCAGCCGCTCGATTCGACGGTTGCTGTTACGACGGCGATGACGCGGGTGAATCAGCTTGAGGTACGTTGTCGCGATGTCGGCGTTGCTCACGACGGCGTCGGCCTGCAACATCTCGCCGGATGCGAGACGCACACCGGTAGCGCGGCGGGTTCGGGAGTCCACCTCGATCTCTGAAACTGGTGAATCGAGCATGAGCTTGCCGCCCAGGCGCGTGAACAGACGCACGAACGCGTCCACCAGCGCACCGGTTCCACCCATCGCAAACCACACTCCCCACTGCTGCTCGAGGGTATGGATGAGCGCGTACAGTGAGCTCGTCTGGAACGGATTGCCGCCGACGAGTAACGGGTGAAAGGACAGCACTTGGCGCAGCCGCTCGTCCCGCACGAAGCTGTTGACGAAGCTCGCCACCGACTTGTGGGAGCGGAGCCGAGCGAGGTCCGGGAGGACGCGCACCATATCGCTCATGTGAGTGAACGGCTTGTCGATGAGCGCCATCCCGGTGCGGAAGATATCCTCCGCGGCTTTCCTGAACGCGAGATAACCGTCGACATCTGACGGGCTCCAGTCGCGGATCTGCGCGATCACGGAGTCGCGGTCGCCGTTGTACCGGAAAACGGAGCCGTCCTCGAACCTGATGTTGTAGAAAGGATCGATGGGGACGAGCGAGACCCAATCGGCGGTCTTCTCGCCAGCAGACGCGAATACCTCGTCGATGATCCAGGGTGCGGTGATGATGGTGGGGCCGCCGTCAAAGGTGAAGCCGTCCTGCTGGTACACATATGCTCGACCGCCCGGCTTGTCACGCTGCTCCACGATCGTCACGTCGTGACCCGCGGCGGCGAGCCGTATCGCGGCACTGAGTCCACCGAAACCGCTGCCGATCACGACGATCTTCACGCCGGCACACTACGCGCTGCAGTTTGCTCCGTGAGCCACGCCGGTCCGGACCGAGTCCACGCATGCCATAGTACGATAGCCTTTGCTCGCGGTGGCACGTGCGCCCGTTGGCTGAGCGTGTTGTAGCCGATCTGCTCGATTGCATCGAGAATGCGTGCGTAGCCAACGGCGCATGCGGTCGCGCAGCGCTGCGAATCGCGGTGGAGGCTTGCGATTCCAGAATGCGCATCCGCGTAGAGACCTCGCGCACGCGAGATCTCGAACTGCATGAGCGCCTGCCAACGCGGGTCCGTCGCGTGGATGGTGAGATGTGCTATCTCACCGGGCGCGATGCCGAACTGCGTGAGGTCATCGAGTGGGAGGTAGCAGCGTGCTCGCATGGCATCCTCGCCAACATCGCGCAAGATGTTGGTGAGCTGCATGGCGACGCCGAGCGTCTCGGCGCGTCGCAGAACGCTGTCGCGCGTGGGGCCGGGTATCACGCCGAAGATGTACGTACACATTACACCGACGGTGCTGGCGACGCCGTAGCAGTACCGCTCCAGCTCACCCCACGATCTGTACGTCTCGTGGTGCAGGTCGCGAGCGACGCCGTTCACCAGCTCGTGCAGGACAGCCGTGGGGAGGTGGAACTCGTTGACAACCCAGGCAAGCTCGCGGAACACCGCATCGTCCGGTTCACCGTGCAGTGCCCGATCCAGCCGTTGCCTGTATACGGCTAGCTCCGCGCCCTCGGCGCCCGAGGTAATGTCTCCCGGGCCAAGGGAGTCGACGATGTCGTCGGCTTGCCGGCAGAAGGCGTATATCGCGAAAGCTGCGCGGCGCTTTGGCGCGGGGAGGAAGTAGCTGGCGAGCGCGAACGTCCGCGCGTGCCGACGCGTAACGCGCTCGCACAGGCGTGCGTCACTGGAGGTCATCAATGCGAGGAGGGGGACTCGAACCCCCACGGTGTTAACCGCCAGCTCCTAAGGCTGGTGCGTCTACCAATTTCGCCATCCTCGCGCAACCGGAAACTAAGCGGGGGACCGCTGTGTCCGCCCCCCCACTTCAGGCGACCGGCTGTCGCCCCTATGATTCGTAACCGACCGAGGTCAGCTTCCGAGGCGGATGTTTACTATGTGTTGAAAAACACCGCCCTGGTTATCTGTCGGAGAGACGACCTCGAGGCTTATGTAGCCGCCTGCCTTGAGCGACGAGAGTACGCTCTGAAGCTCTGCCGGCGAGTTAATTGCGCGCGCCGGAGCAGGATACAGTACGTCGGTGATCACATCTCCCCCGCCCAGTTTAGAGTATGCGGGGCTGAGGCCGACAACATCCGTGACGAGCACACCGTGGGACGGCATCCCGGGCGGACGCTGACCGTCCGGTGGGAGCGCCGTGAGCGTGACGCCCAGCTTTGGGCCGGTGGAAACACCACCGCCGCGATTCATACTGATCGGTGTGGCCGTGGCTTGGGCGGCCTGTGTCGGCATCTCGGCAAGCTTGACATCAAAGCTCATTTTCTTACCGTAACGCATCACGTCCAGCTTTACAGTCTCGCCCGGAGCATGATTGCGGACGATCCGTTGCAGTGCACTCTGGCGATCCGTGGGCTGGCCGTCGGCCGCAACGATGATGTCGCCGGCCTGTACTCCGGCACGACGCGCCGGGTTATCCGGTGTGTCGGGATTGAAGCCCTGGACTGCCACGCCGGCGAC
>JBPCQO010000189.1:0-6142 GCA_050998035.1 Gemmatimonadaceae bacterium
CGGATTGCGCGACTTCGAGGATCGTTGCCACCAGAATTGGTGTGGCACCCGCACCTGAAGTCGCGCCGCTGGAAAACTCACAACCGAAAGGAATGCCACCACGCCACAACCGGCTTCCGGTGCCCCCTCGCGGGCCCGTCGCACCGGTTCACCGCGGCCCGCAGGCCGCCGCTCTAAGCTCTGCCGCCCTCACATCCGGCTCCGCGATCCCCTTCCACGCGCCCAACGCCGCGCTCCTCATCGACTTCGATAATGTCACGATGGGCGTGCGTTCTGATCTCAATGCCGAGCTGCGCAACCTCCTCTCCTCGGACATCGTCAAGGGCAAGGTCTCCGTCCAGCGTGCTTACGCCGACTGGCGACGCTACCCGCAGTACATCGTCCCGCTGGCCGAATCGTCCATCGATCTCATCTTCGCGCCGGCCTACGGTTCGTCCAAGAAGAACGCGACCGACATTCGCCTGGCCATCGACGCGCTGGAGCTCGTCTTCACCCGTCCCGAGATTGGGACCTTCATCCTCCTCAGCGGCGACAGCGATTTCTCCAGCCTCGTCATCAAGCTCAAGGAGTACGGCAAGTACGTCATCGGCGTTGGTATCCGCGAGTCGTCCAGCGATCTGCTGGTCCAGAACTGCGATGAGTACTACAGCTACAACGCTCTGGCCGGTCTGGTAAACACACGCGAGGAGGAAGTCGCCAAGTGGGACCCGTGGGAGCTCGCGGGCGAGGCCGTGCAGCGCATGAAACACAACGGTGACGTCATGCGCGCCGACCGACTCAAGCAGGTGATGCAGCAGATCGACAGTTCCTTCGACGAGAAGAACCTAGGCATGTCCAAGTTCACGCGATTCGTTCAGGAAGCGTCGCATCGCGGCATCCTCAGTGCGCAGAAGATGGAGAACGGGCAGCTCGAGGTCGATCTCGCCAAGGGAGCAGTAGCGGCATCCGCTCCGTCTTCTTCTGCTTCTCCTGCCTTGACTACGACGGCCGAGAGCGTTGACTCCACTGCACCGTCCGCCGAAACGGTGGCTGGTGTCGGCGCCGAGGCTCCCGCGGAGCCACGCGAGTATCGTGATCGCGGGCGTCGTGGTCGCGGTCGTGGTCGGGATCGCGAGGAGCGCCGTCCTCGTCCCGAAGCGGGTGCGGTAAACCAGGAGACACCGTCCGATGGGGTGGACGTTGCCAGCAACGTCGCGCTGAGCGATCTCGCCGCCACCACGCCGTCCATCGAGTCGTCGTTCGATCCTGAGCTACAGTCGCTCGCCGTGGCAGAGTCACGTGCCGCGGAGCCTGTGGTGCAGCCTGTCACTCAGCGTCGCGAAGCTACGGAGCGCGGACTTTCGGGCTCCGAGCAGCGCGGTAGTGCGCCAGTCGCCGAAGCGGTCGCCGCCGCAACCACACCCGAGGCTGATTCGATCGGCACGGGTGGAATGCGGCTCACCCGTGACGACGCGTTCAACCTCATGCGCGATGCGGTCAACCGCGCTACCGCTGGCGGCGTCCCCGTTCGCGCGAGCGAAGTGCGTCGAGTTGCACGTGAGATTCTTGGGCGCGACAGCGAGAGCCTGAGCGAGCGCAACTTCAACCGCATTCTCATGGATGCGCACGACGCTGACGTCATCGATCTCCGCCGTCGCGGGAACGACTACGAGGTTGCGGCGGCTGTCGCGGCCGCTCCCATCGCCGACCAGCTTGGCGCTGCGGAAACAGCAGCCGCCATCCTGTCACCGCGCGCCTCGGCTCCGCCAGTACCGCGTGGTATGGGTCAGCGTGGTGCACCACCGCGCGGTGGCCGCTCCCACGCTACAAAGGCACCACCGACGCTGGATCTCCTCTCCGTGGGTGTGGTGGATTACGACGCGCCCTCGGCCGCTGCAGCAACGCCGCCGGCTCCCGCCAACGCGGCTCCTGCAACTGCTCCTGTTAGCGCTCCTCCTGTATCACCGTCGATGGAACAGCGCGAACCTGCTGAAGCACCGCGCGCGCGCGAGGTGACGCAAGCCGGGCAGCAGCGGGCACCGGCCGCGACTCCGGAGCGCGCGGAAAAATCGGATGGGCCACCAGCGGCCAAGACTGCGCGTCCGCGCAGGACGGCCACCAAGAAGACAGCAGCGAAGTTGGCACCTGCGACCCCGGCCGCTCCGCCAGCGCGGGCAGCTGCGACACCAGCTGCGACACCAGCGGCGACACCAGTCGCGAAGACCGCGGCGAGAAAGAAGACGGCTACAAAGAAGAATGCCTGACCGATTGAACTGAACCCGCTCGGGGCAGTGCGCCGCTCGTTTGCGGCGGCGTACAAGGTCTGAAAGCTGGTACAACACATGAGGGCGCTGGCAGAGCTTTACAGCTCACCAGCGCCCTCCCGTTTTATGCGTACGTCCCCGCCTGGCGCGGTGAATGCCATCACACTGATTGATGCCAAATCCCATATCCAGCACGCCACCACTACCTGCTGTCAAACCCGGCGGGATCGTACCCGCGAGTTTCTACGCGCGTGATACCGAGCTGGTCGCGCGCGAGATGCTCGGCATGGTGCTCCAGTGCAGCACGGCCGAGGGAACCACGAGCGGCGTCATTGTGGAGACCGAGGCATACGTGGGCGAGCACGACGCTGCGTGTCACGCTGCGGCGGGGAATACCGCGCGAACGGCGCCCCTGTACGGTGCTCCGGGGCTCGCGTACGTCTACTTCATCTACGGGATGTACTGGTGCTTCAACGCCGTTACACGCGACGCTGGGCTGCCCAGCGCTGTGCTGGTTCGAGCGTTGGAGCCACTTGAGGGAATTCCCCTCATGCGCCGTCGTCGTCCTCGCGTGACGCGCGACCGCGATCTCACAAACGGTCCCGGAAAGCTTTGCCTCGCGCTCGGCATCGACGGCACGGTAAACCGACTCAAGTTACAGCGCAGTCCGCTGGTCGTCCGCGAAGGGATTCACTACAACAGCGAATTAGTCGCCGTCACGCCGCGCATTGGTATCACGCGCGCCGCCGACTGGCCACTCCGCTGGATCGTACGCGACAACCCCTACGTATCGAAAACGCCGGCGCATTTTGCCGTGCGACCGGTCACCGATTGACACCGCGGCGGGAAGGCCTCGCCTGAAGAAAGCCGGATCAGCGTGGCAGCCCTTGCTTGTTGCAGTCCTAACAACCAATCGTCCCCCTCCGACAACGATCACTCTCACGCAGCCGTTGAACATTCCCGCGTGAGGATCACCGCGAGCCGGGCGCGCCTGCTCTTACTCGCATCCACATGCACTACGGCTAAAGGAATTAGATGAACATTCTCATGAACGGGCGCATCGCACGAGCGCTAGTTCCACACACGCGCATCGCACGAGCCATCGTCGCGATCGGTTTCGCCGGGTTGTTCTCGGCCGCGTGCGACGTACACGGAATCAGCGCGCCAGGCACGCTGTCAGTGCTCTCCATCTCACCAAATCCGCAGACGCTCGCTGTTAACAGTTCGCAGCAGTTCACCGCCGTCGGCACGGATGCGAGCGGCGCGAGGGTGACGATGAGCCCCACCTGGTCCGTCGTCTCCGGTGGCGGCACGATCAGCAACTCGGGTGTCTTTACCGCAGGGGCGACAACAGGGACGTTCACCAATACGGTGATGGCAACCAGTGGCGGCATGTCCAGCACCGCGACCATCAACGTGACTGTTGGACCGCTGGCCACCATCGTCGTCTCACCAAATCCGCAGTCCCTCACGGTGAACGGCACGCAGCAGTTCACCGCCGTAGGTAAGGATGCGAGCGGCAACGCCGTCGCGTTCACGCCCACCTGGTCGGTCGCAGCGGGCGGCGGCACGATCAGCGCCACCGGCCTGTTCACCGCTGGGACCTCTACCGGCACATACGCCAATACGGTCAAGGCAACCAGCGGAACGGTCTCCGGCACCGCGACTGTAACAGTCTCGGCGGCTCCGGTCGCTCCGGTCGCTCCCGTTGCTCCCGTTGCTCCGTCACTGGCGACAATCACCGTGACACCGAACCCGGCAACAGTCCCGACCAACGGTACCCAGCAATTCGCCGCCGCCGGCCGGGATGGAAATGGCGCAGCATTCCCCATCTCACCCGTCTGGTCAGTCGTGAGTGGTGGTGGTAGCATCGATGCCAGCACGGGCCTCTTCACCGCTGGCTTGGTTGCTGGAACGTTTACCAATACCATCAAGGCGACGAGCGGCGCGATATCGGGGACGGCAACCGTTACCGTGACATCGGTCATCCTGCCGCCGCCGGCGCCGACGCCGGCTCTCAATATTCTCGGATCGGCGGCGCCGAACGGGATCATGGCTGGCACCGCGGTCACCTGTGTCAATCTTGGCACCATCAACGCCGACGTGAGCGTCAGCCCCGGCAACACGATCACCGGGTTCGGCCCGTGTGTGATCACCGGCGTGCAGCATCTGGCCGATGCCGTAGCGGCTCAGGCACAGATCGATCTGACGTCAGCGTACAACACCCTCGCCGGCAAACCCTGCCCGCCGGCGAACATCATCGTCGCCAATCTCGGTGGAACGACCAAGACTGCCGGTGTCTACTGCAGCGCTACCACAATTGGCGTGACAGGTACGCTGACGCTGGACGGCGGCGGCGATCCGAACGCGACCTTTGTCTTCCAGGCGGGCACCGGGCTAACCACCGCGGGCGACATCGTCCTGATCAATGGTGCGCAAGCCAAGAATGTGTTCTGGCAGGTTGGCAGCTCTGCCACGCTCGGCACAGCCTCGCACTTCCAGGGCAACATCCTCGCCTACACCAGCATCACGCTCGTCGACAACGCCACCCTCATCGGACGCGCATTGGCGCGGAACGGCGCAGTGTCGCTGGGCACCGGAAATTTCATAACGCTTCCATAACGCTGCTGTAGCAACTCTACAACAACTCTACAACAACGCTGCTATAACGCGGTGAATGCTGGGGGCGGGCGACTGTCCGCCCCCAGCACCGCCACGGCCATTAAAGTCTTAAAGGAGAATTGCATGTTGAGCAAAGCATTGATATTCGCTGTAACGACGCTGGTGTGGGCTCTGCCCGCGGCGGCGCAGGAGCGGGGGACGATTGAGTTCGGCGCATTTGGCAGCGCCGCGTCCTTCGATAACGATCTCAGCCTCAAGACCGGTTACGGCGGGGGCGGACGCGTAGGCGCGTTCCTCGACCCACGCCTCTCAATCGAGTTCGAGGATGCGGAGATGCGCGCGAGCCGTCCGAATGGGCTCCGCAACGTGAACGTGGGAATTGTGTCGGGCCGGCTCGTCGGCGTTCCAATCAGGACGGGCGCGCTGTCCATCATCCTCGGCGCTGGCGCGGGTGTCTCCACGGAGACAAACTTCATGCACAGCTACGGCGTGGATGGTCTGGTCGGTGCAAAGCTGGCACTGAATGATCACGTGGCGCTTCGTATAGATGGCGTGATGGATTGGCTCGCCAATCAGAACTGGAAGACGTACAGGAGCGTTCGCGCCGGGATCAGTGTCTACCGCCACCCCGCGACGAGGCTCCAGATGGTGACCGTCGTCGCACCCGCGCCAGTGATGATCGCACACGAAGATTCAGTCAGCGCGGCTGAGACCAGCCGCCTGCGCGACCGCGATGCCGCACTGCGCGCGCTGCGTGATTCGTTGGCCGACGCGCCCGTGGCCAGGTCAGCGGCGAACGTCGCGACGATGGAGGCAACCATCCACTTTGCTTTCGATAAGTCGGCGCTCACCGACTCTGCCAAGGCGATCCTGGACGACAAAATCCAGGTGTTCCGCGCCAGCCCGACGATGAACATCGGCATCCGCGGTTACACCGATCTCATCGGCACCAACGCCTACAACATGGCGCTGGGCACCCGGCGCGCGAACGCTGCGAAGGCGTACATCGTGGCACGCGGCATCGATGCCAGCCGTGTCACCATTGAATCGGCGGGCGAGAGCCAGCCGATCACGAGAGATGAAGGCATCGTTGCTCAGGCTCCGAACCGCCGGGCAATCTTCCGGCTGCTGATCGACGCCGGCGTCCGCAGGGGAATGTAGAGGTAGCAGAGCGGCTGGACGTCAGTTCAGCAAAAGGTGGCGGCCGCAGAAAATCGCGGCCGGCACCTTTTTCCCCCCGAAAGCCGAACTCTCCCTTTCCACCGCACCGCCAACGC
>JBPCQO010000289.1:0-18242 GCA_050998035.1 Gemmatimonadaceae bacterium
CACCCCTAAATCACGAGATGCCTGTGCTATCGTGACACCGCGCCGGGTGACGAGTTGAACAGCTTCCTGCTTGTACTCCCTGGTGAATCTCCGTCTCGAGCTCATGCAGACCTCCGATTTCCCTCAGCACCTAAATATGGTGTCCATGGAACCGGCAGCAGGCCACTTTAGCGCTGACTTCAAGAGGGAGCAGCTAGGAAGACTTGCTCGGCAGGAGGTGACGTTCGCCGAGTTGAGTCGGGAGTTGGGCATTGATCAGTCGGTGCTTCGCCGCTGGAAGCATCTGTCGGAGCGCGGTGGCGAGACCGCAGTTGCCTCGAATGACGAGGTCGTCCCAGTCGCGGAGTTCAAGGCAGCGCAGCTCCGGATTCGGGAGCTTGAGCGTGCGCTGGGTCGGAAGACCATGGAGGTGGAGATCCTCCAGGCAGCTCGGGACGAGGTAAAAAAAAGACCGAGCTACTACGGCGTGTCAAAGCGATGGCCGGCGGCAGGTACAAAACTGCTCCGATCTGCCGCGTGCTCGGCATCGGGCGCTCCAACGCATATCGGGATACCCAGCCGCGGGGAGATCGGTACGCTCGGGCAGGCGACCGAACTGTCACGGCGCAGATCCGTTCTGTGATTCGCACGCGAGCGTCTTATGGTGCCCGGCGTGTGACGGCACTCGTCAATCGTGAGTTCGACGTGCAGTACAACGCGAAGCGCATCCGGCGTGTGATGAATATAAACGGCTGGAAGCTGCCGAGATCAACGCGCAGGCGAACCGGCCGCGCACACACTGGGCTCATTCGGCGCGATGTCTCGAACGAGCGCTGGTGCAGTGACGGGCTTGAGATCGCGTGCTGGAACGGAGACATAGTCCAGATCGCTTTCGTTCTCGATTGTCATGACCGTGAAGTGATCGCACATGTCGCCGTCGCACGCGACTTGCGCGGAGTCGACATTCGCGAGCTCATGCACGGAGCGGTCGCTAGGCGCTTCGGAGATGGCGCACGTCCAGATGGGCCAATTCAGTGGCTCAGTGACCGGCAGCATGTACACAGCGCTCGACACGATCTGCGCGGCTGAGCGGCTCAACCTGGTGCCCACCACCACACCGGCGGCCAGTCCGCAGTCGAACGGGATGGCGGAGGCTTTCGTAAACACGCTCCGACGCGACTACATCGTCGGAGCTGATCTCTCATCGGCGGCGGTCGTGCTCGATCAGCCCCCGGGCTGGCTCGCTGATTACAACGGCGTCGCGCCGCACTCAGCACTCGGCTTCAGATCTCCGCGGCAGTACCGTGCCGAGGTCTTGCAGGTATGTTAATTCGTTAACCCAGAGTGCCCCATGAATTGGGGCTCACAGCACGCGCTGGAGCGTTCGCCAACAGAGTTTTAGCAGAGTTTCTCACACTAGAGTCTGGCTTAACAGCAGAGAAACCGCGGCGCCGACGCCCGGATCTCCTATGGAAGCCGACAACTTGCAGGTATATGGTTGATCCCTGAGCCGAATGGGGTTCATCCAACTTGTTTCAGAATATTTTCAACCGCCGCGAGAGATCCCGAAAGTTTGGCGACATCAGCCTGAATGGCCGAAAGGGCAGTTGCATTGTCGTGCTGGGCCGCGACGGCTTTCTCTGCAAGTGCACGATAGGCTTCCTCAGCGAATTTGGCTGAGCGGGATTGTACCGCCGCTGACCAATACTTCATTCCGAAGACGATTAGGATCGTGACAAGGGGTAATAATAGTGTGAGCAGATAAAAAACATTTACGATCATGTCGGCTCCCTTTCTTCAATCGCCTTTGAACATATTCGCGGAGAGTGATTTCACCGCTTCTGTGACAGATGCTGGTGTCAGATCGATCTGAAAATCAGTCGCCTCGAAAAAGTTGAGCGCCTTGCCGTCATCTGACAATTCGAGCTTGCTGGTGACGAGTTCCGCATTTTCGAGCTTTTGCAAATGCAAATGCAGGAGCGGCCTGCTCATCCCCACATCGCGGGCCAACTGACTCACATATTGCCGTCCCCTCGCGACCAGTGTTGCCAGGATCCGAAGCCGGTGAGGGCTCGCAAGAGCGGCCAACTGGACGAGAAGTAAATCACCGGTCATCGTCGACTTCTCAACACCCGGGGCGATTGATGTGGCGCGTTGTTTCAAAAGGTCCTTCCAAAAATCGCTAGCGGAGCAATGCCGCCCTGTCCGCAGCTAATGCAGCGCATCGTTATCGACGAACTTCGCCGGTATTTTGAGACCCGCAACGCTCACGTCAGTGGCGGGAGCAAGCTCCGCGAGGCACGTAAATTCTTCCGATCCCTTCAAGGTCTCTGTGTCGCTCAATTGCTGACGGGCGAGCTACTTTGTCCGGCGTTCGACAATCCGCGGTCCATTGATTTGCGAACCGGATCGGTTATGTCTGTCTTGCGGGGAAAGAGCGCAAGCAACACGACTCCGATTGTTGCAAATGCAACAATGTCCCAGGGACTGTCCTGTCTGTGCGTCCCGTGAGCCAAGGCCTGCGCCGATTGAATTGTCATCGTAGACGCATGGGCGAGGCTTGACAGCGCCCCATAGAAGATCATCAAGCGATGCTTGGTCGGCTGCTTGACGGCGATCAACAGGCAGGGCCCAAGCGCTGTGTTCAGACTGAGGAACATCGGCATAACGTCGGCATGATCCCTCAGCCACCTAGCATGCCAAAGATCGTCAAACAGCAGATAGCCCCAGAAGGAGTAGAACAACCCCAGCAGGACCAATACAATCTGCAAGGCGCGCTCACGTTTCATGCCATCCTCCGTATTGCCCTATGCGATGCTGTTTTCAAGCACGGTTGAGGGCTAGAAATAGTCCTCGCATGACGAGGATTATCCCCAACGGGAGTCCCTCAAAACCATTGCTTACACCTGTCAGACAAATATTGCATGACTAAGCACTAAATGTCAAGGACTCAAAGTGGCCCACCCGGTTAGCGTCGGCTAGGGGCGTGCGACCACCGCCGCGTACGCCGCAGTGCCGCACGGCCACCACAGGTGGCACCGCGGTTCGTATACTTTCCATCCCAGGCGTGGTTTGGCCCATCGTCGCTGGACGCTCGACGTGCAAAGCGACGCCACCATGCAACTCAGTTCCGCTCCCAGCCAGCCGGTGCGGCGTCGAGCGGGAAGTGGGGCGCGGTGGAATGGCTACGGTACGTCGCACGCGGCGTGCGACACGAGCGCGTAGTCGCTCAAAGTGTTCGATCGTGACTGTGTGCACTGGGCGACCGGTTCTTGGCTGAGATCCGTGTCACCGCCAATCTCCAGCACCCACCTCTACTAGCGCTCTTTGATAGTGGTAAGGCGCACGGTCTGGCCTTCCACCTCATGCCTTATGTGAACGGGAAACGCTCCGCAGGTAGAAGGGCCGAACACCTTTGGTGTGCTGTCGAGCAAGAAGCCTGCTCGGCGGTCTCAACGATCCGGAGCCGGGGTGCCGGCGTGCGTAACGCGTCGATCGTGCGTTCCACGCTTGGGCTCGCCGGGGGATCATGCGAGTGAGCAGAGTTTTGGCAGAGTTTCTCACGTTGCAGTGCGGCAGGAGTACCGGAAAACCACGGCACCGACGCCCGGTTCTCCTCTGAAAGCCGACAACTTGCAGGTTAATGGTTGCTCCCTGAGCCGATGGGGGTTCAGGGGTCGCAGGTTCAAATTCTGTCATCCCGATGTGGTTGGAGGCTTAGCAGCAATGGCTTACGAAGCGCCGAGATCCGATAGGGTTGCTAGCAGTGAGCGAAAGACCTGCCGGCGTCGCTCCGAACGCGAGCGCCGCTTTTGTACCGCTTCCTGCTCCACGCGCCGCGCGCATCGCTCTCCGTGCTCCCGTCGCTGCTGCATCCGCCACGGGGCGTAGAACTCCGCGGACAGCATCGCCGGATCGGGAGGGCGCGGCGCTTCGTTCGTGGTTGGTTTGGGCTCGTCCACTGGCTGCTTTCCTCCCGATTGATCACTGCGCTGCCTGAGTGCTGTGCCTGCTCCGGAAACAGTAATCTATTCCTGCGGCGGTGGCGGATGCGAAAACTCCCGCAATGTTTGTGCGCTACGGCCGCCCCGCGAATTCGGTGAGTGCGCACCAGAACGGAGCACACGCTGCGGCCGTGTCGGCATTCAAGACGACGGACTGCTAATCGAAGCAGACGAGAGGCCGTGTGGGATCAGGCGACCTGGCCACGTCGGCGTAGAGGTCCAGCACGTCTTCCGGAGAGGCTACCAAGTGCCAGACGAAGTCGGCGCCTACTTTCGCCGTGCAGGAGTGCGTTTTTCTCCAGGGCTTAAGCCGATTTTTCCCCAACGTCCGCCGCACGCTGTCGCCCGAAATCGCATCAGTAACCGTATCAACGAAGCGTAACTCGATCAACTGTGCCTCTCCATATACATCGAGCTTCGGTGCAGCACCTGGTCGATGTCGGTTAGCGTGCGCGTGGGCCACACACACGCCGCGAACGTTCGCTCGCGTACGGGCGCGCGTTTGAGGTGGTACGAAGAGTTGCTTGCTGCCCTTCGGATCGAGCGCTACCATTGGTCTACTTGAGGATAATCCCGATCGACGACCGCTGGCTAAACCACGCCCGAGGATTCATGCGACACGTAGTGCTCGTAACTATTGTCGCGAGTGCGCTGATGTCGCCATCGGCGATGTTGGCGCAACGACTCGCGCCAGCAGATAGCCAGGGGAGCACGAAGGACACCGCCGCGGCCGTGGCAGGTGATACCGCTGCCTTGGGTGCGCCGGTCGTGTTCCAGATGGATACGCTGTTCCGGCTTTACGGCAGCCTGGGCCCGTTTGCCGCTCGCGCGAGAGCGGCGGCTGTGAACCAGAGGTTGCGGCAGCTGCCACCGGAGATTGCCGCCGGCGACTCCATTGTCGTGACTGACCGCCAGAACTACAGCGAACTCGCGGTACGCGGCGTGGTGCTGATGACGGTCGTGGACGCTGACGCGATACCGTCTGGAATTGGGCGCGCTGCGCTTGCACGGCGTTATTCAACGCAGATACGCAAGACGCTAGCAGATGCAGTGAATCGCATGTCAGGTCGTGCGCTGCTGATGGACGCTGCCTACGCGGTGGTCGCCACAGCGGTGCTCGTGCTGCTGCTACAGCTGCTCTCGTTGGCCTACCCCAAGCTGTACTCCCGGATCGACACGTTGGGCCGAGTGCGGCTTGCATCGATACGCATTCAGAACTTCGAGCTTTTGTCGGCTGGGCGGCTGTCGTTGCTGCTCACGGGGCTCGCTCGGCTGCTGCGCTTAATCCTCACGCTGCTGCTGTTCTACATCTACGTGCCGCTCGTCCTCAGCTTCTTCCCGTGGACCGCTTCACTGTCGCATCGCATCATTGGCTACGCACTGCTGCCGTTCGCCGCCGCGTGGTTTGCATTCATTCAGTATCTGCCGAAGCTGTTTTACCTGGCCGGCGGCATCATCATAGTGCGGTACCTGCTCGCGTTCGTGCACCTGCTGTTCGGCGCCGTCGGCACGGGCGCGATCAAGGTTCGCGGCTTCTACGCTGACTGGTCCGAGCCCACGTACAAGATCGTCCGTGTGCTGATTCTGGTGCTGGCCGGGACGGTTCTGTACCCGTACCTGCCCGGCGCAAGCACCGATGCGTTCAAGGGGGTGTCCATCTTCGTGGGCGTGCTCTTCTCGCTCGGCTCCTCCTCCGCGATCGGGAACATGGTCGCGGGCATCGTGCTAACGTACACGCGCGCGTTTCACATCGGGGACCGGGTACAGATCGCCGAAACCGTAGGGGATGTGATCGAGAAGACGTTGCTGGTCACCAGGCTGCGCACCATCAAGCACGTCGCCGTGACGATCCCCAACGGCACGGTGCTCGCCAGCCATGTGGTGAACTTCACGACTCTCGCGGAGAGTGAAGGACTGATTCTCCACACCACGGTGACGATCGGCTACGACGCGCCCTGGCAGCGGGTGGAATCGCTGCTGGTGGAGGCGGCGACGCGTACGGCTGACATTCTGACGACGCCGCCGCCGTTCGTGCTACAGACCAGCCTCGATGATTTCTTCGTCCACTATCAGCTGAATGCGACCACCAACCGTGCGGAGAAGATGGCGGGGATCTACTCGCAGCTGCACCGGAACATTCAGGACACGTTCAATGAGGCAGGAGTGGAGATCATGTCGCCGCATTACAACGCGCTCCGCGACGGCAACCACATCACCATTCCTGAGGGTGAACGGCCAGCCGACTACCGACCGGGAGCGTTTCGGTTCACCGCCGTCTCCAGCGACGGAGCGCCGAGCGACAGTGCGGCCGGTACAGTCCCGCCACGTGCCGGGCAGCGGCCGGACAGGGCGGTGCCTCCGCGATGAGTGCAACGCTCCACAGATGGTTGTTCGACCCAACAGTCGGTCGGATCATCGTCACCGTAATCGGCATCGCGATTGTTATGACGGTCGTGCGTGTCCTGTCACGGTCGCTCGGCGGATACATACGGGACAACGACACGCGCTACCGCGTGCGGAAGCTGATCTCGTTCGGCGGCTATCTGGCGGCACTACTGGTCGTCACCACGGTGTTCAGCGACCGCCTGGCTGGCCTGACGGTGGTGCTCGGAGTTGCGGGTGCTGGTGTCGCGTTTGCACTGCAGGAAGTGATTCTGAGCGCGGCGGGCTGGATCGCGCTCACGTTCAGCAACTTCTACGGACCCGGCGACCGAATCCAGCTCGGCGGCACGAAAGGCGACGTCATCGACATCGGGGTCCTCAGAACAACGCTCATGGAAATCGGCGACTGGGTGAATGGCGACCTCTATAATGGGCGCATGGTGAGGGTGGCCAACAGCTTTGTGTTCAAGGGGCCGGTAGTCAACTATTCGGGCGCGTTTCCATTTCTGTGGGATGAGGTACGGCTGCCAATCAAGTATGGGAGTGATCGAGCGCTCGCCCGCAAGATTTTCACCGACGTGATCGACGAACTGGTGGGCGATTATACGAAGCAGGCCGGCGTCGCTTGGGACGCCATGCTGCGCAAGTACCGCTTGGAGGAGGCGAAGCTGGAGCCGATGGTGACGCTGATCGCCACTGACAACTGGCTGGAGTTCACGATCCGGTACGTCGTCGATTACCGCCGGCGCCGCATCACCAAGGACGAGCTGTTCACTCGATTGCTGGACAGGATCGATGCTACGGAAGGTCGAGTGTCCATCGCGTCAGGGACGTACGACATCGTGGGGGTACCGCCAATCCGCGTCAGCTTGGAGCGCCTCGACGCGCCGCCGCCGAGCGCCGCCGGATGAACGGCGACGTGCGCACCATCGTTGACTTCCTCCTGAACGCACCGCACCTGCTCGCCTGACTCCATGGCGTCAATGTTGGCGAGCACCTCCAGCGCGTCGCCCATGCGGTCGATACTGGACGGCATGAGCACTCGCACTGACCACCGCCTCCGAACCGCGCTGGACCGCCTGGCACGTGCCGCGGACGATTTATTCAAGAGCGATACACACGATACGGCGCCCGCGGAGCGGGCATGTCAGGAAGCGCTGGAGTTGATGCGCGAGCGGGCCTGGTCCGCGGAACGAGCCCACGTGACGTGTACGCGCGCCGCGTTCTCGCGCAGTCGCGCTAATGGAATGACTCACGACGTCCGTCGCTCGCAGCTCGCGGCCTGCCTTACAGGGTGGTGTGCCAGCGCGGCGCTGGACGCGGCGGAGAAGGAAGCGCCAGGCACCCACGTGGCTGGTAATCGCCGCACCGCCTAGCCCGTATGCGTTCGCCGCGGCCAAGCTGCGGCGCGTAACCTGGCAAGCACCCGGGCAGGCATCGGAAAGACCGGCGCAGCGTGGCCTCAGCCGTACGCGATCTTGCCGACGAGAATGGCCAAGCTCAGGATCAGACAGCCGACGTTCGGCAGGATGACGGGCCACTGTCGGTTGAGTGCTCCGTAGATCACCCAGAGTGCGCTCGCCGTCACGAGCAGCGCGAACATTCCGTACGACAGATCCTTGGTTTGTCTGGTGCGCCACACCCGCACGACCTGCGGCACGTAGGACGTCATGCTCAGCAGGCCGGCCGCGTAGCCGACGAAGGGAGTAATTGCGATAATCGGACTCTGCGCGATGGTGTGTCAGCCCGGCCGTGACGTGTGGCCGCCGAGCTCCGGTGAGGGGACCCTTAACCTGCTACGACGTTAGCGGGTTGTGGCGATCGACGTTACGTTCGTGACGATCCCCGGGATGGCCGACGCTGAAATATCTAGCGAGTGGGAGCCTGTGGTGGCGCTTCCGGTGAACGGCAGTGGCGCAAAGGAGATGTGCCCCGTGCTCGCGAAGGTTGCAAAGCCGCAGGTTGCTGCCGCGATGAATCCCACGCGCGGCGTCGTGCACGTCCCGGCCGTCGACACGGCCGCACTTGAAAGACTTCCCGCGTTCGCGAACCACAGCGCGCCCGAGCGCTCCAGATATATGGCGATGGGAGGGAAGCTCGCCCCTGGTACAAAGGCGGTGGCGTTCGACAGGTCCGCGAAATTCACACTACCGAGATCTGCCATGATCAGGATGATACGATCGGGTGCCAGGCTGGCACTTTCCGTCTGCCACAGTATGAGCATGAGCCCGCCGGGCGGTGCGGTGCAGCTCGTTCCCGAAGAAATGCTTGGTGCGCCGACGAGCCGCTCCAAACACGTCCCAGCCGGGTAGGTAGTCCGCATCCCGAGCGCGAACAGCGTCGTCGGAATGCCGTCCAGCTGCACGGTCGCCTGTCCCACCGCGGCGGAAGGGAGTGCCGACAATGCTCCCGAGGTCAGGGTAGAGCCGGCAGGAAGAACAGATCCGCTCACGCCGTCCATTCCGTTGGCGAGACTCGCGAGCGCGTCGCCTGTATTGAGCGGCGAGGCTGGCCGCGGGCTCGTCCCATTGTCACCGCCGCAAGCGGCGACGGCGATGAGCCAGACGACGCTGGCGAAATGCAAATGGAACTTGGTCACGGTGCTATCCTCGCTCAACTGATGAAGAATGACCATCAAGCACGACGTCCAGGACTCCCCGCACCGGCGCCCAGAAGATACGCTCCACGTTATGAAGGAGCGAGCCCACCGCCGCGAGTAGCCGACGCCGGCCGCCGTTCTCAGCTATGCAGGCCGTTCGCGACCCCCACCCAGCCCCTTAACTGTCCGACACGATGCCGAGGCTGCGTAGCACCCAGGCCATGCTCAGCCCCTGAACCAGAATCGAGAGCAGTACCACGCCAAAGGTCAGCGTAATGAGCATGTTTCGATTGGGAAAGGTGAACGGGAGCGCCAGCGCCAGCACCATTGACAGCGCGCCACGCAGTCCGCCCCACGTCAGCACCGTGGCCCAGCCGCGCGGTAACCGCTCGGCGGTTCGCCCTACCGCTGCGTGCGTTCCCGCCATTACTATCGCACGAACCAGCATCACCGCGACGTACGCGATCACGATCTGCACCCAGGCTGCGCGTAGACTGGAGATTTTGATCTCGAAGCCGATCAGCAGGAAGACCACGGAGTTGAGTGCGAAGGCGAGGTACTCCCAGAACGCAGCGGCCGCGACATGTGTGGCCGGCTCCATCCCTCCGCGCTTGAGATTAAAGCCAGTATACATCCCCGCCACGACCGTGGCGATCACGCCGGAGACGTGAAACTGCTCAGCCAGTGAGAACGCACCGTATGCTGCGATCACGCTGACAGTGATCTCGATCATGGGGTCGTTGATGCGCCTGATGGTGCGTGATGCCACCACTCCAACGATCAGTCCAGCGATTACTCCCCCGCCGGCGACGATGAGAAACGTGACGGCGAGCGACGCTACCGATGACGTCGCGCCCGCGACGTACGAGAGCAGCAGGCCGAGGAATACAACCGAGGTTCCGTCGTTGAAGAGACTCTCACCCTCGATCAGCGTCGCGAGTCGCGACGGAACGTGGAGGCTCTTGAACATTGCGACCACCGCGATCGGATCCGTCGCCGCGACGAGCGCACCGAAGACGAGTGAATACTGGAGTGTCATCCTGGTGCTACCGTCGAGCAGGTGGAACGCGATCGACGTTGTAGCTCCGGTTAGCAATACCGCTATGAGAACACCGGGCACGGCGAGCAAGGAAATCGCGATCTTGCTGGCCATGAACTCGCGGGTGTCAATATTGAATGCGGCTTCAAACAGCAGGCCGGGGAGGAAGACGGCGAAGAGCAGCTCCTTGGTGAGATGCGGCGGCGCGATCACGTGTAGCACGCCCACAGCGAGTCCCGCCAGTACCAGTGCGACGGTGTACGGTACGTGGAGGCGTCGCGTCGCGATCGCCACAGCCGTCGCGAGCGAGAAGAGCGCGACGAGTGTGGTCTCGGTCGTCACGCGGGTTTGTCGGTGCCGAGCATCCGCATGGCGGACGCGCTGACCTGCTCAACCTGATCCATGCCACACTGACGCGGCGCCTTGTCGGGGCGCCATCGCACGAACGTGGTGCCGTGACGGAAGCGATCCTGCGAGAAATGGTCGTAGGTCACCTCCACGACGAGCTTGGGCTCGAGCGGCTCCCACTCGCTGGATCGCTTGGTGCTCCATCTGCTCGGCCCGCCGGGCGCCTTTCCGGTGAAGCCGGGCGGCTTGATGAGCTTCTCCAACTTCGGGACCAGTGCCTCGCGCTCCCCTGCGGACAGCGATGACGTGTACCCGACGTGGTTAAGCAATCCCTCGCTGTCGTACAGGCCGAGCAGCAGGGATCCGATGGAGGAGCGTCCCTTTGCGGAATAGCGAAAGCCTCCGACCACGCAATCCGCACTTCGGATGCGCTTCACCTTCTGCATCCCGGTGCGATCGCCCGACTCGTATGGCAGGTCCAGTCGCTTGGCCACCACTCCGTCCAGCCCCTCGCGCCCTTCGAGCCAGTCGCGCGCGGATCGTATGTCGTCGCTGCACGGTGACAAACGCATGAACGGTTTAGATGCGACATCGAAGTACTTGCTCGCGAACTCGTCCAGCTCGGGCCTGCGCTGGCTCAGTGGCAGATCGGCGAGCAGCTTGCCGCGCGCATTCACCAGGAGATCGAAGACCACGTAAATGCCGGGTGTATCTACGGAGAGCTTCCTGATCCGACTCGCGGCCGGATGTATCCGTTGCAGTAGCGTGTCGAACGACAACCCACTGTTGGGCGCAGTAGCGTCCTCACCAACGGCTGGGACGACGATCTCGCCGTCCAGCACGAACTTCTTTGCCTTGAGCGCGCCCAGTGCGGCTACGATTTCGGGGAAATAGCGCGACAGCGACTTACCGGCCTTGGAGCGCAATTCGATATCGTCGCCGTCGCGGAATGCGAGGCAGCGGAATCCGTCCCATTTGGGCTCGTACTGCCATTCCTCACCCTGCGGAAGCTCCGCCACCGATAGCGCTTCCATCGGCTCGTAGCTGTACTCCAGCGGCAGTGTCACAGATAATTCTCCAGTTTCACGCGTCCCTTGGGCGCGAGCAGCCCGGCCCAGAGATCACCGAGCTGGGCGATGCGCGCGGGCACCGTGTTCATTGTGAATTGCGCGATGTCGATGCCGCGCTCCAGCTCTTCCCACGTGACTGGCGTGGATACTGTTGCGTTTGCGGTGGGGCGCACCGAGTACACGGAGGCGAGTGTCTTCCCCCACGCATTCTGATTGTAGTCAACGAACACGCGGCCGCGCGGTCGCTTGGCGATGATGTACTCGGCGGTCGCGAGCTGCGGATGGCGTTCGGCTATAGTCTGTGCCAGCGCCTTCGCAAAGGTCCATACTTGCTTCTGGATGGGGCCGCGCACGATAGGCACGTAGATGTGTACGCCGGTCGATCCGCTGGTCTTTACGTACGTGGGCATCTCCAGCTCGTGCAGAACGTCGCGCACTATCACGGCGACTTCGAGGACGCGCTCGAACGGCGTGGCGTCATCCGGGTCGAGGTCGAAGTGCAGATAATCGGGGCGATCGACGTCGTCGCAGCGCGAGTACCACTGATTGAGATCGATGCAGCCGAGGTTCACCAGCCAGAGGAGAGAGGCGGCGTCCTGCACCATGGGGAAAGCGATGATGCTCTCCGACTCATGCTCGATGCTGCACGTCTCGATCCAGTCCGGGCGCGGTGTGGGCGCGCGCTTCATGAAGAACAGTTTGCCGGCGGCCCCGTTGGGAAACCGCTTCATCACCATCGCGCGGTCGCGGAGATGGGGGACGAGCACCGGCGCGACGGACGCGTAATACTGCAGCAGGTTCCGCTTGGTCAACCCCAGCGTTGGCCAGAATAGCTTGGCCAAATTGGTGAGCCTCACCGTGCGGCGTCCCACCCGGAGCGACACTTCTGGCTCATTCGCCGGAATTTCGATAGGCTTCGCGTTTACGACCTTGCTGGACGACATGCCATCGTCCCACCGCAATAAAGCTGCCTATGCGACGAAGCTGTGGTAGCGCCACACCGGAGCTATCGCCCGCCGCGAAGTGGCGATATTGTGGACGTATGATCCCAACCTTCGGTTGAACTGATGACAGACCCGCATCTTGCCGTCAGCTACGCTGACGTGGCCAGCGCCGCCCAAACGCTCAGCGGCATCGCACATCACACCCCTGTCCTTACCTCGCGGCGGGCGGACGAACTGGCCGGCGCGCACGTTTTCTTCAAGTGTGAGAATCTGCAGCGCGTGGGCGCGTTCAAGTTCCGCGGCGCGTACAACGCCATCAGCCGTCTGGACGACAGGCAGCGAGCCGCCGGCGTCGTCGCCTTCTCGTCCGGCAATCACGCTCAGGCCATCGCACTGGCAGCACGGATGCTGGGTGCACCGGCCACGGTAGTGATGCCGCACGATGCGCCGGCGCTCAAGCTTGCCGCAACCCGCGGCTATGGTGCGACGGTGGTTCTCTACGACCGCGAAAAGGAGGACCGGGAGACAGTGGCGACGGCGCTGGTGGAGGGGAAGGGGCTCACCCTCATTCCGCCGTACGACCACGCGGACGTAATCGCGGGGCAGGGCACGGCGGCCAAGGAGCTCATTGAAGAGGTGGGGCCACTGGACTACCTCTTTGTCTGCGTCGGAGGTGGCGGCGTCCTGTCCGGCTCGGCCATTGCCGCAGCGGAGCTCTCGCCCGGCTGCAGCATGATCGGCGTCGAGCCCGAGGCCGGGAATGACGCGCAGCAGTCGCTTCGGAGCGGCCACATCGTGCGCATCGCCGTGCCGGATACGATCGCAGACGGCGCACGTACCCAGTACATCGGCAAGCTGGTGCTCCCGATCTTGCAGGCTTACGTACGCGACATCGTGACTGTGAGCGACGATCAGTTGCGCGCGACGATGCGATTCTTCGCCGAACGCATGAAGATCGTGGTGGAGCCCACGGGCTGCCTCGCTGCGGCTGCGGTGCTGAACCGCATCGTCGACTGCACGGGCGCACGAGTCGGCGTGATCGTGACCGGTGGCAACGTGGACCCAAAGCTGTTCTGCGACTGCATCACGGCCGACCCTATCGCCCGTTCTCCCGCCGAACTTACACCAAGCGTATAATGGAATTCATTGAGACTGACAGTGCACCGCTGCCCGCTGGCCACTACTCGCAGGCTGTCGTGGTCAACGGCCTGGTCTTCGTCGCGGGTATTCTGCCGATCGCGCCCAACTCAGATCGACGCATTCCCGACGGCATCGCCGCGCAGGCACAACAGGCGCTCGACAACCTGCGCGCGATTCTGCAGGTGGCAAACAGCGGGCTGGATCAGCTGGTCAGTGTGCAGCTGTTCATCCCCAGCATCGAAACATGGGGCGCGGTGAATGATGTCTATCGGCACGCGCTCGGCAGTCACAAGCCGGCGCGCACAGTCATTCCTTGCGGGCCACTACATTACGGTGCCCTGATCGAGATCAATGCAGTAGCCGCAGTGTCATCGAGTCAAACGACATCGAACACCGGTCAAGGTCGTGCCGCCGGCTGACGCTCGCAGCGTTGCCCTGCATCAGACATTAGCAGAACGGTTTCCAGCGACGCTCTTTCAGTTCGATCCACGTATGGCGGACGGATACTACGCCGACCGCTACTTCGTTCTGACGGCGGCGACGATCGCACACAGTGGACTGGATCCGGTTGTACGAATGCAAGTCTTCGCCAAGACGAAAGGAGTGTTGGCGGGCGTCTACGAAAGCATCAGGATGTTGCAGACGCAGCTCGCCGTGAACCCGAGCACCGGCCTGCGGTACGCGCTCGGCGATCTCACGATAGACACGCTACTCGATGGAGACGCTATCGCGCCGTGGGAACCGGTCATGCACGTAACCGGTCCATACCTCGCCTTCGCGCATCTTGAGACCGACTACCTTGGAGTCCTCGCGCGGCGCACTCTCGTCGCTACAAACGTGCGTCGCGTGATCGATGCCGCGGCGGGGAAGCCGGTGATATTCATGGGCGCGCGCCACGACGATTGGCGCGTGCAGACAGCGGACGGATTCGCAGCCAAGGTCGGTGGTGTGGCGAGCGTCTCGACAGATGCCAACGGCGCGTGGTGGGGAGGCGGTGGCGTTGGCACCATGCCGCACTCCATGATAGCGGCGTTCGGTGGCGACGTGACACGTGCGACGCTGGCTTTCACCAGGTTCTGCCGCGACACTCGGGCCGAGGTGAATATCGTGAGCCTCACCGATTACCACAACGACGTCGTGGGAGACTCGCTTGCTGTCGCACACGCCATGCGCGATGCGTTCGGCGATGGTGCGCTGTGGGGCGTGCGTATTGACACGAGCGAACGGCTGGTGGACCGATCGCTTCAGGCGGAGGCCGTGCGCTTCCCGGAGCGCCAGCTCAACGGGGTGTCACCAGAGCTCGTCGTCGAGCTCCGTGCAGCGCTCGATCGGGAGGGCTTTGACTATGTGAAGATCGGCGTATCTGGCGGCTTTCACGTGCGCAAGATCGAACGCTTTGAAGTCGCGGGAGTACCCGTGGATTTCTACGGCGTGGGGAGCTCGCTGTTGGGGCACAACAACGGCGAGGCCGACGGACTCGCCAACAACTTCGACTTCACCGCCGACATCGTGCGTGTCGACGGTCGGCCCGAGAGCAAGGTTGGTCGCGAGGAGCGAGACAACGCGCGACTGGTGCGGCTGGACGAGGCGTTGCTCAAATCACTGGATTCGGTGCCCGGCTTTTCTCATTCACCGGGCACCGATCTGTAGCGGCTATTGTTGGCGCGTTGACCCCGCTGATCCGCTTGTGGATCCGGCGGACCGCGGCCAAATATTGTCGCTCGGATCACGATCGGGGAACCTGCGGCCGGGATCAAACTCCACGGACTCGATCGCACGTCCACCAAAGTCGAGCACTGCATCGAACGTGCGGCTCCCGCTGAACCACACATCTACGGGCCATGTCACGATCGCCGTCGTGGGATCAACCATGCGTGCGTTCGGCATCGAGTGCACGGCGGGGCCGGTACCCGCGAGCTTTACCCGGAGCACCACTGGTGACGGCATCGCGCCGTCCTCCCGCACTGTGACTGTCGTTCGGCGACCCGCGGTTCGCACGCTCGCAATGGAACCATCCACAGACTCGGTCGTGAACAGCCACGGATACCAGAACCAGGTCAGGTCCTTGTTCAGGGCGTGGTCCATGAACAGAGCATAGTCCCACGGCGTCGGGTGCTTGAAGCGCCACGCCTTGGCGTAATCGCTCATCGCGTGCCACACGGCCGAGTCGCCTACAACACCGCCGAGCATGGAGAGCATGAGCGGCGCCTTGCCGTACGCCTCGAACGAGTACAGCGGGCCACCGTAATTCTCGTCCCACATCAGCGGCGCCTCGCGCTCGTCTCCGCTGATGCGTCCATACGACTGGCCGAGGCTGTCGAGATCAGGCGCCTGGTTCAGCCGGTCCGAGCGCGACAGGCGGTTCATGTACTGATTGAAGCCCTCATCCATGAAGCCGTACCACGTCTCGTTCACGCCGACCATCATTGGCCACCACTGGTGGCCCGTCTCATGGTCGGCTGCGCCTGTGCTCGACATGATGAACATCGGGTACTCCATGCCGCCTTCGGGACCGTCCACCATTGTGAGCACCGGATATGCGTACGGCATCCACAGCTTGGAGTAGAACTCCAGTGCGTGCCGCGCCGTCGGGCCAGCCGGGGCGTACGCGGCGGTGCGACCCGGCTCGTACATGATATTGACCGGAATCGCTCCCTTGCCCGGAATTGTGGCGCGCGTCGCGTCCCACACGAACCTGTCCGATGTTGCCCACGCGACGTCGCCCACGGTATCGGCCACGAAGTGCCACACCAGCCGGTCGCCCGCCACGGTCGATTTCCCCGGCCCCCGCTCGGCCGCGCTAACGATGCTGCGCGTGGAATCGGACTCGAGCACGTGCGACAGCCGCTCGCGCATAGTTGGCGTGAGAACCTGCTCCGGGTTCTGCAGAACTCCAGTGGCGCCGACGAGCCACCCCGCAGGCATGTCGAGATGCACGTCGAAGTGGCCGTAGTTGTTGTAGAACTCCGCGGGTCCGAGGTACGGATCGGTGTCCCAACCGCGTAGATCATCGAAGACCGCAACGCGTGGATACCACTGCCCCACCTGGTACAGCGAGTCGGCCCATCGTCCCATGCGTAGCCCGCGCACTCCATTCACCAGCGGAACGCGGAAGTGCCAATCCGCGTCTATGGTGACGGTGGTCTTTGGGGCGATCGGGGCGGGGAGCCGGACAGTCGCCACGGTTTGCGTGATTCCGGTGGCGACTGGTCGCGTGAGCGGCGGCTGCGGTGCGCCCCGCGGGGTGCGTCCGGCGGCACCGGAGCGATCCGTGAGATCCACGTCAGCGCCATTTATCGCGAGCCGCGTTATTAACATTCCGTCCGTTATTTCCGGAACTGTCTCCGCGCGCGGTACGTTGGCCGCGTAGATGTTCTGATCCAGACGCAGCACGATCGTGCGCATGGCAGAGTCGCTGTTGTTGTGCACCAGCACGTGCTCACGCCCCGTTATGGTGGACGTCGCCGGGTCGAAGCGAGCGTTGATGCTATACTCGTTCCAGAGCTGCCAGTAGTTGCGTCCTGGGCGCCCGGTGGAGTCGCGCGTACCGGCGGCCCACGCTCTGCGAATCATGTTCGTGAGCGAAATGTCGCGCCGGATTGCACGCGGCGCTGTCGACGGCACCTGCTCGGGAACAGGTGCGCTCTGCGCGCCGGCGATTGACGAAACGGAAATAAAGGAAGCGGAGGACGCGAGCAGCGTGATCGCAACGATCGGTCGAAAGATTGTCATCGGGGCTCCAGTGGAGAGTCGTCCGACAATACTACATCGCTACCCTTTGCGCTGGGACACGGAAGCGACGATTGCCACCGCGATATCATCGGTGACGTCGAACATATCGTTCCCGCGCCGGTCGTACACGTCGGCCCAGCGCATGACGCCGTCCGAAGTATTGCTCAGGCGCGCGGTCACCCGCAGCCGTCCTTTCTCACGTTGTACCGTGCCCTCAAGTAACAGGTCGGCACCGTGCTGGGTAGCATCGTGGGATCCGTTCCGAAGGTTCCGCATCACGGCCGCAGCCGCACTCGGCGACACGACCGCGAGCGAGGAGGATTTGCTCAGATTATCGGCGACGGCATTCGTCAGGCCTTCCGCTAACTCCGCGCCAGCCGTATCGGTCCCCAAGTCGACGAATGGCACTATCGCGACCTTGCTCTGTCGCTCGACTGCCGGACGTGCGGAAGCGGCGCCCGCCTGCGCCGCGGCGTGATCTCTCGCGTAACTGTGCGATCCGTAACCAGCCAATCCGCAGATCGCGAGCGTTGCAGCCGTCCCGAACGCGATTGACCAGCGTCGCGCACCGCGCTTGGCCGGAACCGACACAGCGTCGGCCAATAGATCAGGGGCATCGAGCGCGTCGATCAACTCTTGCGCGGTCTGTGGGCGGTCGGCGGGATCGGCGGCGAGGCAGCGCAGCAGGAGACGGTCCAGCGCTGGCGGAACGTCGCTGCGTTTGGATGCGAGGGACGGCGGCGTCAGGCTCATCCGCGCCGCCAGCATGGATCGAGCAGGGAGATGCGCGAACGGCGGATCGCCCGTCAGCATCTCGTACGCGGTGACGCCGAGCGAGTATAGATCCGCGCGACCGTCCAGGTCCGGGTCGGCGGCGGCCTGCTCGGGTGCCATGTACAGGAGCGTTCCCATCGATATTCCAGCGGTGGTGTTCCCCCACGCTTCGGTTGGCGTGGTGCGCCGCGGCGGGGGGGGGGGGGGGGGGCAGAAAGCGAGAAAGACGGC
>JBPCQO010000310.1:0-4083 GCA_050998035.1 Gemmatimonadaceae bacterium
GCCAACAGACTGAAGATACTGCCGCCGTTCCCTATCGCGACGCCAGAATAGAACGCAGCCTTACCATAGACAATGTCCGTCGTGTGCAGCGCCCAGCCAATGCAGCCGAGACCGAGACACGACCACAGGACACACTCAACCGCGGCGCGGCCAAAGTCCTTCCGCCTGTCGCGCTCCGCCTCGGCAGACTGCCGAAGGTGCACGGCGGCCATCTCGTCCAGCATCTCCGACAGACCTCTCGAATCAGAAGCAGGCGACGAGGGAAGGATACCGGGTTTCCCTGTACGCATGCCGTCGCTGCTCCCCGCACGGAGTGGAATCATGCTCTTCTACAGTTGCCGACTATGGTCACGCATTGAGCAGAACGAGGGCGGCAGAGCCGCCGTGATCCGAATGCGGCGACGTCAGACTGCGGCGGGCCAGATCCGAAATCATGGCTCCGATTGGCTGGCCGCGCCGCTTGGACATGGTGCGAGCGGCTTCGAGAACATCGTCGTCCAGATTGAGGGTAGTACGCACAATGTTGAGCATCACGCATCATGCATCATCTGTCAACCATCGCATATTCTTAGGCACTTGGACTCGCCGCCGGAAAACGCCAGAGTGACCATCCGAACCGAGCCTGGGTCTTACGTGTGTCTAACGTTCAACGAGAGATTCTTAAGATGCCATTCACAACAGTGCGAAACGCAGCTTTCGTGGTACAGCCGGTGAACCTTGCAACGCGCGCCATATTTCGCAGCCATGTCCGGCTCTACGGTACCTGTGCAGTGGCCTGCTTGTGTCTGGCTACAGGTTGCTCAAATCCGACAGGCCCAACGTCAGGACCGGATTTCACGGCAACACGGACCACGGCCCGCTATCCCGCGCCCACACCGGACGTTGCTACGGGACCGGGTTCTGTTTCCATAAGTGGCGTGCTCTTCACATCAACGCCGTGCTACAAGCTTTCAGCGACGAGCAGTTCAAGCGGCAGTACACTCACTGTCCGCATCACAGCACAGAGCACATTGCGCGCGGGCGATGGATGCGCCGAGGCACTACAGGCTTTCAGCTATAAGGCCGTCTCGCACGTGACACCAGGCGCTGTGGAAGTCGTGTTGATTCACAACTACAGCGGCTCCGCCGGTGACGTGATCCTCGACAAGAGCGTCACTGTTCCGTGAGCGCATCGGGGTTTGCTCCGAAGCTACGCTGCGCGCTGAGTGAGCGTGCCCTGCAATGATTTCAGCGCGACGGTTCTGAGATGCGCGACGTCTGATGCGGCAAGGTCCAGCACGCCACCGATCTGATCGACGGTGAGGCCTTCGAAGTAGTACAGCGCGAGAACAGTGCGTTGCGGCGCATCGAGCTCGAGGACGCCAGTGCGTATCAGTCCAACTTCATGCTCTCGTGCCGCCTCGGCATCACCGATGTCAGGACTACAATCAGCTCCGGTACAGCTGGTCTGATTGTTCAGGTGCAGCATGCTCTCCGGCGTGCTCCTCTTTGCGCGGCTCACTTGACGCCCGCGTACGCGTCTTCGTGTCGCGTGGAGGGTGACTGCAGTATTTCCCGGCCAGTAACTGCACGTAGCAACTGCAATGATCCGGAGAGGGACTTCTGGTGCCTGGAGCGCCGACGCTGTTGTGGCTTCGGCATCTGGTTCAGAACGTGGATGAGATAGTCGTTCGTGAAGTTCTTGCAGATTTCGCGGTCGTTCTTCATGGCAAGTCCTGCGCAGTCCGGTGCGCGTTCAAGGAAGTAATCCCTTCACCTCTGGCCCCAACCAATGCACGCGACGCACCACGGTCGCGACGCTCTGTGGCCAGCCGCAGGAGTGGCTTTCTCGGGCGCACACGGCGACGTAAGCCCTGATGCAACAACATGTTGCGTGGCCAGATGTTGAAAACCCACCTGCGTAGCTGATAGCCGTTCCGGCTTCCGCTCGAACGGCACATGCTACCGACCAGCAAAAAATGCCGGCGCGCGGCGGGACAGTATTGCCGAGTTGTATACTTCGGGCACTGAAACGCTGTGGCGCTACTGCTCCAGCGAGTCCAGCGATTCGTCGTGGTCCAGCAGATCGCGAATCTTGTGGGCGCGGCCCAGCTGGTAGGGGACTGCTATGACAACGACGTTGGGCTTGAACAGGAATGCGGTGCGGATGTAAAGCGCAGTCTTGTTGTGCAGCAGATGCTCCCACCACTTGTGCGGAACGATCTCGGGCACGACGATGCTCACGAGCTCGCCCGGACTGTTCATGCGCAGGCGATCTACGTAACGCACCAGCGGACGCAGGACCGATCGGTACGGCGATTTCAGCACCTTGATCTCGACGCCGATGTCCCACTGCTCCCAATTCGCGAGCATCTGTGCGGTGGCCTGCGGCTCAACCTCTATGTACAGCGCGCGAACGTCGTCAGAAATTGTGGTGGCATACACGAGAGCTCCGGCGCTTGCCTTGTTGATCCCATTTACTGGCACGATCACCGTGTGGTGCAGTGGAAGTATGGAGGAGTGCCCCGTGAACCTGATCTCCTCCACGAACTGCGCATAGTGGCTGTGGATCTTCTGCAGCAGCAGAATGATCAACGGGATGATGAGAACGACTATCCACGCACCTGTCGTGAACTTGGTCACCACCTGTATCAGCGAGACCACTCCAGTGGCAACAGCGCCCAGGCCATTGAGGGCAGCCTTCCAGCGCCATCCCTCCTCCTTGCTCCTGAACCAGTGCACCACCATTCCGGCCTGCGACAGCGTGAAGCAGACGAACACGCCGACGGCATACAGCGGGACCAGCGCGTTGGTATCGCCCCGGAACAGAATGACGAGCAGCACCGCCACCAGCGACAGGATCACGATGCCATTGGAGAAGGCGAGTCTGTCGCCACGAGCCGCAAGCTGGCGCGGCATATAGCGATCGTTAGCCAGTATGCTCGCCAGTCGCGGGAAGTCGGCGAAGGCGGTGTTGGCGGCGAGCACCAGCACTGCAAACGTGGTGTATTGCAGCGCGTAGTACAGAACGCCACCGCCGAAAACGTGGCGGCCGAGCTGGGAGAGAACGGTCTGATCTGTGGTTGGCATCACGGCATAGTGCCGTGCCAGGAAGCTCACGCCTATGAAGAACGTCGCCAGAATCGCGACCATCCATCCGAGGGTGGTCGCGGCGTTCTTCTGCGCCGGTGCCTTGAAGGCGAGCACCCCGTTTGAGATTGCTTCCGTACCAGTCATCGCGGCGCAGCCCTCCGCAAAAGCACGGAGCATGAGATACATCAGCGCGAAGCCGGCGTAGCTGGTGCCCACCACGTGATGCTTCAGCGACGTCGGATCCACCTTGATGGTGCCGGCAGCGGGGGCGAGCTCGTGCCCCGTGGCCAGACGGAACAGGCCCACCCCGATGAGGGCGAGCATCATCGCTATGAAGGCGTATGTCGGCAGACTGAACGCCGCTCCGGACTCTCTTACGCCACGCAGGTTCACCACCGTCAGCAGCACGATGGAGAGAACGCAGAGCAGGACGGTGTGGATGGCGAGACTGTGGTACGCCGACGTAATCGCCGCCACACCGCTCGAGATCGATACCGCGACGGTCAGGATGTAATCGGTGAGAAGAGCCGCCGCGGCTATCAATCCGGGCATGGTGCCCAGGTTATCCTTGGCCACCGTGTAGGAGCCGCCGCCGCCCGGATACGCGAAGACTGTCTGCCGATAAGACAATCCGACCAGCACTAGCAGACCGACGATGACGGCCGAGATCGGAACGACGAACTGGACCGCGGCGACGCCCAGTACGGCGAGAACGAAGAGGATCTGATCGGTCGCGTACGCGACGGATGATATTGCGTCGGAAGACAACACTGCGAGTGCTGTCTTCTTGTTCAATCGCTCGTGCTCCAGGCGGTCCGTCGCGAGCGGACGGCCGAAGAGCACGCGTTTGAGCCGCGTAGGTGCGGTGGGCATTTGGGTCCGTCGTTTCCAACGCCTACGAGGTTAGCTGACGGGTTCGGGGCGAAACTCCCCGTCCGGCTGACTGCCGGATTCACCCCGATGGACGCGGAAGTCCTACACTGCGTCCTCTGGTTCCCCCGCCACACGGCT
>JBPCQO010000027.1:0-7182 GCA_050998035.1 Gemmatimonadaceae bacterium
GTATCATGACGGCCACAGTCGGAGTTGGAAATGAAGGCGGTGGGCATTGGTGACAAGGTTCGGCGAGGCGTTGTGTAGGGCGACGGGCGGTCGCCCTCTCTGCGCGCGCACCGATACCGCTGTGAACGGAGGCGGGCGTCGTCACATCCGGAGGAGGGCGACCACCGGTCGCCCTCGTTATCGCAGGGGCCGTCGCCGCCGGTGCGTCACCACGAAAATCGACCCGTTCTTCGCGCCGGCCTCAATGACCGACATCGATTCGTCCATTACCTCGGCGCCGCCCAGCTTGACGACGTAATCGTCGGGGAATAGCGCCTTGGGACAGAGGGCGTTCAGCGCATTCAGCTTGATCGCACGAACGGGTTCGGTGGTCTGCGCGTCGACGCGCACAACATCCCATACCTCCGGGATCTCGACACGCAGATGCAGCACGTTGTCACCGGCAGCCTCACCGATCACGATGACTCCCTCACGGGATCGGAGCGACGCAACGAACGGGACCATCATACCGCACCCTCTGCAAGCACATGGGCGTCAGTCGACGCGGGAAGCACTTCGGGTATATCCCGCAACATGCTGTCGCCCGGTGCCGGAAGGGTGGCCAGAAAGCGGGCAACCTGCTGATCGAACAGGTATGTCGATCCAGTTACGAGCGTGGCCTCGCCCTGCGCCGAAGTTCCGATGGCGATCTCCTCTCCACCAGCACCACGGAGTGTGAGGAAGGTAGGGCCTTCCATATCTACGAACGCGGTATAAACGGAGTTGCGGCGCGCGAAAAAGCGCTTGGCCGCTGCGATCACATCGGCCGGAGCAAGCGACGTGACGGTGTCCTGGAGGGTTCGATCGATCTGCGCCATGCGGTCAATTTAATTGCTCCGCAGCGGCCGTGCGAAGAACGGCACCAAACACCAGCCTGATGCCGAAGCCAAGTGCTGCGACCGGAACGCGCTCATCCACGCCGTGCATCCGCCCTTCGTCGTCCGCGGTTAATGGAAATGGGAGTACCCCGTACGCCTTTACACCGAGCCTCCGGAGCCTCGCGCTATCCGTGACTCCGGCGCTCAGATACGGGCTGACAGTGATGCCGGGGACGAGCGCACACGCGGTCGCCGCGATTGCGGCAAACAGCTGAGAATCTTCGGGCGATGCAGGTGCGCCCTCGCCCTCATCTTCCACGGTGACATCGACGTCGCTGTCGTTGATTAGCCGCGCGAGCTCGCTCACCACATCGCCAAGCTTCTGGTCCGGGGTCGTCCGAATGTTGAGCGTGGCGCGCGCCTGGTCCGGAATAACATTGCTCTTGGAACCGGCGGCCAGGATGGTCGGCGACACGCCGTGTGCGGGATCGGATGCCCACTCGGAAATGCTAGCAAGCGCGCGACCCAGCCGAAGGATGGCGTTGTCGGCCCTGGGCACGCCAGCGTGGCCCGACGTTCCTCGCGCCGTTATAGTGACGATGTGGGAAGTCTTCTCCGCGACCTGAATGAGCAGCGTAAGAGATCCGTCCGCCGCGACGCGCACGCGGCCGCCCTCGTTGATCGCGTATTCCGCGCGCAGAACTCCCGGCTCGTGCTGCACCAGCCACTGCATGCCGAACGCGCCCCCGGACTCCTCGTCCGGAGTGGCGAGGAAAACTACGTCGCGATCGAGCCGGACCTTCCCACTGCTGACTTCCCGCTGTAACAGCAGCATCGTGACAAGATTAACCGCCAGCATACCCTTGTCATCAATGGCGCCACGGCCATACACGTAGCCGTCGCGTATCTCACCCCCGAATGGATCAACCGACCACCGCTCCGCGTCCACACCTACAACGTCCGTGTGCGCCAGCAGCATGATCGGATCGAGTGCACGAGAACCCACACTCGACTCTTGAATCCGTGCAAACACGGCGCTGCGTGTCGGCGCGGTGTCGATGCGGCGGGCTTCGATGCCTGCACCCTGCAAAACGTCGAACAGGTAGCTGGCGATAGCACGCTCATCGCCTGGTGGATTGACAGTCCGGAACTGAATCAGTCGCTGAAGACGCGCGACTACATCCGCTGTTACCGCGTCCCAGTCAGGCGGCAAGAAGTGATTCCACTCGTTTGATGAGCGGCTCGAAGCTGATCGACACCCCGGCGGCGCGCTGCGCCAGCTCGTGCGCGCTCTCCCGCTGTCCCTCGCCGAACAACTCGCTCACCATCCACGGGCCCGTCGCGGGGTTGCGCCACCAGTCGTCGTTGAAACGCTCGGTGAGCGCCTCGTTTAACACCGCCTGGAGCTGCCACGCTCGCAGGTAACGCGTTGAGTAGTACCGCGGATCCAGATCGATGAACGCATCCGCCGCGCGGTACTTGAATCCCGTTGCCTCCGTCAGCGTCGTGACGTACAGATCCGGGGCTGACCCCCATGAAATCGAGCCACCGTATACCTGAACTTCGTAGATGAGCTTGGCGCAGTAACGCCGGAGAAAATGCAGCTCCTCGAATGCGGCGAGCCGCAGGAACTGATCAACTCTTCCCTTCCCCAGCCCGCTATAACGAAGCAGCCACGCACGATCCTGCATGCGATGATCGAACAGCATCGCGTACGCTTCCGTGACCGAGTTGTCACCCAGCCAGCGGTATTCGAACGGGTAATCAGAACGCGCGTACCCAAAGTGCAGCGCGTGCCCCAGCTCATGCAGAAAAGTGTTGTAGTCCGATTGGCCACCATGCGGCCGGAGCACCAGGAACACCTCCTCGGGCACTTGCACGGGCGAACAGAACGCGCGCGACCGCTTTCCCGGACGATCGCCGATATCGAAGATGATCCGCCCATGCGCCGTCGCGTCGATGCCCATCTCGGCGCAGTTGCGCCGGATCGTTTCTTCCATTGCCGATTCGGGGAACGCGTCGTCGAACTCGCGCAGACGGAAGAGCGCCAGCGAATCCGCGCGCGTCGCTTCGTCGCGCGGAACGCCGAACGCCTTGAGCCGCTCGCCAAGGACGTCGTCCCACATCGGCTGCGTATCGCGCAGAAAGGCAGCACATTGCGCGGATAGATCTGTCAACGACACTCCGCTCAACAGCTCGAACGTCGCGTTATATCCCGGTGCCAGCTGCAGCGTCTCCACCTCGTCACGCTCGCGCTGGAGCCGCTCCAGGTGCAGCGGCGCAAACGTGGACTGAGCAACCAGCGCCCGTGCCGCGTCGATCGAGTTGCGCTCCGCACGGTCAACGGTGTTGGCGATGTCTATCGCCGCCCGCGAGTACGGTATCTCAGGACCGTCGCCGATGCGCACCATCGCGCTGTGCTCCAGCGCGATCTCACGTTCCTCCAGCGGAGCCAGAACCTGCCCGACGCGCGACTCCACCTCCCACTCCAGCATCATCCGAGCTGCGCGCTGCTCTTCCGATCCCGCGGCCGCGCCGTTGAATCGCTCCACGCACAGCTCGAAGGCCTCATCGCTCAGGATGTTGGCGTAACGACTGTAGATCGCCTGCAGCGCAGCCGTGGCCTTCTGCCCCGAGTGCGCCAGATAACTCTCGCGAGACACGTCTTCCGTGAAAGACTGCGCTCGCTCGCGCAGCTGCATGATGTTCATCGCGCGAGTTTCTCCATCAGGTATGGCAGCAGCTCGCTCACATTCACGCGATCCTGCTGCAGGGTGTCGCGATCGCGGACGGTGACGGAATCCGCCGCCGCCGATTCGCCGTCGACGGTGACGCAATACGGAGTTCCGATCTCGTCCTGCCTGCGATATCGCTTACCGATGCTCCCCGACTCGTCGTAGTCGACCGCGATGACGCGGCGCAGATCGTCGGCAATCCGGTGCGCCATCTCAGGCTGACTCTCCTTCTTGGTGAGTGGAAACACCGCTGCCTTGATCGGCGCGATCGATGGGTCCAGCCCCAGCACCACCCGACCCTCCTCCTCGCCTGGCACACTTTCTTCCCGATATCCGTTCACAAGAATTGCCAGCGTGACCCGATCCGCGCCCACGGACGTCTCAATTACCCAAGGCAGGTATCTGCGGTTGCTCTGCTGGTCGAAGTACTCCAGCTTCTTGCCGGAAAACTCGGTGTGGCGCCCAAGATCGAAGTCGCCGCGATTGTGCACGCCCTCGATTTCCTGCGATCCGAGCGTGCCGCCAAAGTCGAACTGCACGTCGAACGCGCGCTTAGCGTAGTGCGCCAGCTCTTCCGGTGTGTGCTGATGGAACTCGAGCCGGGCCGGGTCGAGGCCGAGCGACAGGTGCCACCGAAGCCGCTCACCCTTCCAGTACTCAAACCAGTCGTTCGCCTTCTCCGGTTCTACGAAAAACTGCATCTCCATCTGTTCAAATTCGCGTGTGCGAAAGATGAAGTTCCCAGGCGTGATCTCGTTGCGGAATGCCTTGCCGATCTGCGCGATCCCGAACGGCACCTTCTTTCGCATCGACTGCTGCACGTTCAGAAAATTCACAAAGATTCCCTGCGCAGTTTCGGGGCGCAGATACGTGACCGACGCGCTCTCCTCGACGGGACCCATGAAGGTCTTGAACATCAGATTGAACTGCCGCGGCTCCGTAAGTTGGCATTCAACAAACTCACCAGGATGCTTACTCGGCTTCCTCGGGCACCGAGCATCTTCCAACCTGTCAGCCCGAAAGCGGCCCTTGCACGTCTTGCAGTCGACCAGCGGATCGACGAATCCCGACACGTGGCCGCTCGCTTCCCAGACTCGTGGGTTCATCAGGATCGATGCGTCCAAACCCTCGACGTCTTCACGCGAGCGCACCATTGCGTTCCACCACTGGTCCTTCACATTCTTCTTCAGCTCGACGCCGAGCGGACCGTAATCCCACACAGATCCAGTGCCGCCGTAGATCTCGGAAGATTGGAAGATGAAGCCGCGGCGCTTGCATAGCGACACAAGCTTTTCCATCACGTCCGGATAACTCATGAATTAAAGTCCGATGATCTGATCGCGCCGTGTGCCGACGCTCACGTACGTTATTGGTGCTTCGACGAGCGACTCTATCCGATCCAGATAGGCGCGTGCTTCGACCGGTAAGTCTGCAAGTGTGCGCGCTTCGCCAGTGGGCGAACCCCATCCCCTGAACGTCTCGTACACCGGCTCTGCATTCTCCAGTGCAGTGAGATCACCCGGGAACTCGGTGAACACATCGCTGCCCACCCGATAAGCGGTGCACAACCGTATCTCTTCCAGCGTATCCAGCACATCAAGCTTGGTAACTGCAAGATCGGACAGCCCGTTCACGCGAACCGCGTAGCGCACGACTACGCTGTCGAACCAGCCACATCTCCGCGCACGTCCAGTCGTCGCGCCGAACTCGTTACCCAACTTGCGCATCTCCGACTGCAACGGCTCTGCAAACTCCGTTGGTAACGGCCCATGCCCCACGCGTGTAGTGTAGGCTTTCACCACGCCGAGGCAGCGATCCAGCGAGCGAGGGGAGATGCCAACTCCAACCGCGGCACCGCCAGACGTTGTCGTGCTCGACGTCACGAAAGGATACGTACCATGATCGATGTCGAGCAGCGAGCCCTGCGCGCCTTCCAGCAGAACAGCGGCCTCGCTGCGCTGCGCTCGATGAATCGAAAGACCAACGTCTTCAGCAAGTGACAACAAGCGCGGGGCCAGCCGGGCGAGTAGTGCCATCGTCTCTGGAACCGACGCGCGCTCCTCCGCGTTCCACGCCACCAGCTGTGCATTCGCATGCGCCACGGCGGCCTCGACGATCGGGAGCAGCCTGTCCGGATGTCGGACGTCCAGCACCCGCACTCCGCGCCGCGCGATCTTGTCCTCGTACGCCGGCCCAATCCCGCGCCCCGTAGTGCCAATTGCACGGCTCGCGGCGCTACTGGAGTCCAGCAACTTGTGGTACGGAAGCACCAGATGCGCGCGGTCGCTCACATACAGCCGTCCTTCCACGTCCACACCGTCGGAAACGAGCTGATCGATCTCCGTGAACAGCGTCTCAGGATCCAGAACGACACCGTTCCCGATCGCGCAGCGCACCCCGGGATGCAGAATGCCGCTCGGGATCTGGTGCAGCACGAACGAGGTTTCACCGAGGTCGACGGTATGCCCCGCGTTGGCGCCACCCTGGTACCGCACCACCCAGTCGGCGCGCTCGGCGAGCACGTCCACCAGCTTTCCCTTCCCTTCATCTCCCCACTGCGCACCCACGACCACTACGGTGCGCGTCGTCGAATCGAACATGGCTTTCCTTGGTCCCTAAACACAAAAACGCCCCGTCTGGCTTGGCGGGGCGTTCTCGTAATCTAGACCTCAGCTCCCGCCTGTCAACGCCGGACCGATGCTGCCGGGAAGCGACGGCGACGGCCCATCCTGGCCTGGCTCGCTCCGCACCGGCAGGATGATGGAGAACGTCGACCCACCACCATATTCACTCGTCAGCATGACGCGCCCACCCAGCGCGTCCACCAGCTTGCGCGTGATGCTGAGTCCGAGCCCGGTGCCGCCGAACTCGCGCGTCCTGGACTGGTCAACCTGCCGGAAATCTTCCCAGATCGCGGCGAGATCTTCCTTGCGGATTCCGATGCCCGTATCCGCCACATCTATCCGCACGAAATCACCTTCGCGTCGCGCGGTGAGGGTGATGCCACCGCCATGGGTGAACTTCACGGCGTTGGACAGCAGGTTGAGCATGATCTGCTTCACCTTGGTCCGATCGGTGTGCATGAGCACCACCTCGTCCGGCGTGGTGGACTTGTACTGCAGCCCTTTCTTTTTCACCAGCGGGTCGATGTGCACCGACACCTCGCGCAGAATGTCCTGCAGCGAGATGTCGTCCAGGTGCAGCGGCATGCGACCAGCCTCGATCTTGGCAAGGTCGAGGATGTCGTTGATGAGCGCCAGAAGATGCTGTGCGGCTGCCTGGATACGCGTGAGGCCTTCCTCCTGCCGCGAGTTCAGATCACCGTAGATGCGGTCGAGGATGAGCGCGGTGTAGCCGATGAGTGCGTTGATTGGAGTACGCAGCTCGTGCGACATGCTCGCCAGAAATTCCGACTTGAGCTGATTGGCCTTTTCCAATTCGCGGGACTGCCACTGCAGCCGAACATTCTGCTCCGCGAGATCCGATGTGGCAGCGCGCACGCGCGCTTCGAGCTCATTGTTGAATTTCTTGAGCTCCTCGTACAGCCGTTCATTCTCGGCCTGCTCTGTGAGATCGTGCAACACCGACAC
>JBPCQO010000036.1:0-12717 GCA_050998035.1 Gemmatimonadaceae bacterium
GCCGTGATTGTAGGCTCTCCCGGCATCCAGAATCTCAATGGCTTCCTCGGGTAGAAATTCTGGGAAGTCACCATTTACGAATGGCTTAGCTTCGACGCGATCAAGAGGTTCTTCGGAGCGGTAGCTGCGCTGATCTGTGATGATCAACTCGACGTTTCGCCCCCAACGGAGCGCCCGGTAGCCTCGCAAGCTGTTAATCGCTGAGAGATTGTTGGGCTCCGTCCCCAGCCCGAAATCGTCGAAGTGAGTAATCGGCGCGTTTGTCACGTGCGGGCCATCGAAACGATCGAGTGACGGACCGCTTGGTTTGAATATCCGTGCGGGCTGGAATTCAAAGAACGCCTGATTAGCCGCAACTTTCCGAGTCTGCGCGGATCGAGTTGCGTCTCCGAACTTCTGAAGCCCTTGCCACCCCTTCCAGCTAAACTCATGGTTGTCCCACATACTGACGAATGGCCATCTTGCGCGAGCATCCTGCAAGTCGGGATCGTGCAGGTAGGCCCGATAAATGGCACGATAGTCATCCAGGTCCGTCGGAATATGAAAGTCGCTGACCTTTTCGCCATGCGCGTATCGCACGATGTCTCGAAGGCGACGGTCGTACATGCCCTGGGGTCTGTCCTCCGGATACCAGACGATCTCGTAGATGAAGTCTCCCAGGTGGAGCACAAACCCTAACTGGTCCTGCTCCGGCGCGCGCTCATCATCGAAGATCATGCGCCTGTATGCGTTTTGCGCGCCCTGGTTCGCGTTTTGACAACTCACGAAAGCGAACCTTACTGTGTGGTCATCGTCCTCGGCGGGCGCAGTCCTCGTGCGCCCAATCCGGCTGCCATTGTTTTCGCCGTCTGTGAACCGATACCAGTAGACGGTCGAGGGCCGGAGACCACCTACAAGCACGCGGCTCGTCCAGTCAACTTCCTGCGAAATGACGGCGTTTGCTTTCGCAACAACTCGCTGAAAGGCAGGATCTTCTGCCACCTCAACGCGTAGCTGCGTTTGAGCATTCCCCGTGTCGTAAGGACGCCGCGTCCACAGGAGAACACTTGTCGCATCGGGATCGCCGGAGGCCACTCCTTCTGGAAAGAAATCACGCTCTTCGCGCCACGCCGATTGCGATGGCATACCGGCGGCATCTCCCCACGCAGCAACAGCTCCAAACGCGAGCGCCGTCTTCACAAACGCCCGACGATTGAGTCTTGAGTCCATCACCAACACCTCTTAACGTTTCGGGAATAAGTTGTCGCGTAGTCATGAACCGTGACACTAACAACAAATCAGCGTATTGGTGCGAGATTTCTTGCCAGTTACCGAGATGAGTACAATGGGGACGTCGAGGTTGTCTCGCAGGTACGCCGCCTGCTGCCCTAGCAGAGGGCACCGAGCTGCTATGACCACTCTATGCGAACGTCTCGGCCACCACTCGCCCGATATCTCTCAACACCGCGCTGCACTGCGCAGCAGTTGCACCTGTCTCCGTCAAGTACGTCGCGACCAGAACAGGCTTTCTCCCAAGCGGCCACATTATCGCGACGTCACCGCTCGCACCGCGGGCACCCGTTCCCGTCTTGTCACCAACGCGCCACGTCGACGGAACGCCCGCTCTGAGCCTCGCCGCACCTGTCGTGTTGGCAACGAGCCATCCAATGAGATTCTGCTTCGATGCCACCGAGAGCACGGCGCCAAGCAGGATCGCCTCAAGGTCGTGCAGCATCGCGTCTGGCGTCGTGGTGTCACGCGGATCGTTTGGGAGGGCGGTGTTGAGTGTGGGCTCCGTTCGGTCGAGCCGCGTCACGGTGTCACCGATCGAGCGCGCGAAGTGTGTGATCCCAGCGGGACCGCCGAGCCCGCGCAGCAGCAGGTTGCCAGCAGTGTTGTCGCTGTATTCGATCGCTGCGGCACAGAGTGCGGCGACAGTCAGGCTGCCCTCCGTAACGTGCTGCTTCGTGATGGGCGCATATTCGAGCAGATCCTTCTCGCTGTACGACACGTTGCGCTCGAGCCTTTCCCTATCGTCGTCGACACGCTTCAGTGTCGCCGCTGCCGCGAGGAATTTAAACGTGCTGCACATGGGAAAGAGATCGTCGCTTCTGTAATCAAGCTGCCTCCCGTTAGCGGTGTCTAGCGCGGCGACGCCAAGGCGTCCGCCAGATCGATACTCGATGTCGGTGAACCGCTCAGCAGAGTCCAGCGACGGAAGCGCCATGATGCTCGCGAGGCCGCTCGGGCGCAACAGCGGGATCGTGGTGACGGCGCCGAGAAGAAAAGTGCGCCGAGTGAGTGGAGGTGAAGCTGCTGTCCCTCGCTCCGTTGTATCCACTGAACTCATCGTAATTCCTCGCTTCTGCGTCTCGCCATGGGGATATTCCCGGCTAACCGGAGGGCCTCGCCTCAGGTTTCGGGCATCAATGAAGATACCGTGAAGCGCCCTTATAGATTACTGCGAATGTCCGCGAAGCGCACACACGTCAGTCGCCGCCGATGCAACAGCTCTCACGAAACCCCGCACGCACTCTCATCATGAACAGCCCCTCGAACACTACTCGCAACGCCGCAGATACCACGTCCTCTCCCACTGTCGTGATCACTCCCGACCAGATGCTGGAGCACTGGCAGGGACACCGGAGACTCACGCGCCGAGTCATCGAGGCATTTCCAGAGGATGCGCTCTTCCAGTTCTCCATCGGCGGGATGCGCACCTTCTCGATACTTGTCATGGAGTTCATCGGAATGGCGGTGCCAATCCTTCGTGGTGAGATCACGGGCGAATGGACCTCCTCCGACGCAGCGAAGCCAGAGACGAAAGCGGATCTACTCCAGCACTGGGACGAGACGACAGAAGCGATCAACAGACTCTGGCCGGACATCCCGCCTCACCGCTTTCAGGAGACGGACACGGCCTTTGGCCAGTGGACGATGCCGGGCTACGCGATGATCGTTTACGCGATCGACAACGAGATCCATCATCGCGGCCAGGGATACGTCTACCTGCGTTCGCTCGGGGTAGAGCCACCTCCGTTCTACGAACGGAGCTGATCAGGGATAGCCGGATCAGAGTGGTCATGTATTTCGCGTGACTCTGGTGGTCATTTAATGACAACGATTACTTGGGGTTGTTCGTCGTCGGGTCGAGCAGCGCGAGAGGCGCATCGAAATCACCGTCGCGGGAGGCAGCGAGAAATGCGGCGACGACTTCTCGCTGCGTCGTCACGCGCCGGACGGAGACGACCCGCCCCGCCTGACCGATGACGCGGCCATGAGCGGTGCACCTGTCCGTGCGCGCGCGGATCGTTCGTCGGCCAGGTACACGCTCCGCCAGCAGCGTCGGCTGGGCACCACATCGAACCCTGAAGGTGATGCACGATGAGAAAGCTGATTCTGAAGATGTCCGTCTCACTAGACGGCTACGTCGCCGGACGTGGCGGCGACATGGGCTGGCTATTCCGCACGCTCGACGACGGTGCTACCAACTGGATCGTTGACACCATCTCCGAGCCTGGAGTTCACTTGATGGGCAGCGTCACGTATCGCGCGATGGCCGCGCACTGGCCGACGTCCACGGAGCCGTTCGCGCCGCCGATGAACGAGATACCCAAGGTCGTGTTCTCCAACTCTATTACGGAGACCGGCTGGGCCGATTCGACCATCGTTCGCGGCGACCTCTCTGAGGGAGTCGCTCGCCTCAAACGTGAGCCGGGAAAGGACCTCCTGGCGCACGGCGGCGCGCGATTCGCGCGCTCTCTCGCGAAGCTCGGCCTAATCGACGAGTACCGGCTCGTGACGCACCCCGTGATCTTGGGCGGCGGCGAGCGGCTGTTCCCGGACCTGGACGAGCCGGCCGACCTCCGGCTGATGAGCACGACACCGTTCTGCGGGGGCGCGGTCGCCCACGTGTACCGGCGCGCATGAACGAGGCCGCGCAGTAATGCGCGGTTCGGTTCCTCTGGTTCAGCGATATTGGTGCAAGAAGTTGCGGGCTCGTGGTGGCCTTCAAAAAGTCGAAACCTGAAAACTGGTCATCATGAAATGAAGTTGAATGGTACTCGCGCGGAGGTCATTCGAGGCCTATTGTGTGCTGAACGGGTTGACGAAACCCGTCCTGGCTCGCAATCCTCTATTCCTGACTTGATCCGTTGCACCGGCACTGTCCCGGTGGCCATTCCAGCGCCGCCACCTGTCCACGATGGTACCCACGATTTCGACTTCATTCACGGCGCCTGGCATATCCACAATCGCCGGCTCCGTCATCCGCTTACCGAGTCGACCGAGTGGTACGAGTTCGAAGGAGATTCCGTGCCCTGTTTGCGCCCCCGTCGCCACATCGCGAACGGTACGATGGTGAGTTGGGACAATGTCAGGATGTCAACAGTAGCTTGGAGATGGGAGTTTGCTATCGCGATCCGTATCTTGCAGCGATGAATACTGAGCCAATCCTCTTCCCAGCGCTATCAGTGGTGAACCTCGCCGCCGAAGGAGCCGCGAGCACGGTCTCGTACCGAAATGTGGTCGTCAACCGCGTGAACGAGAGCTGCCTGCGGCTTTCGACGTTCGAGGGCGAGTACCCATGGCACTTTCACCCGGATTCAGACGAGATGTTCGTCGTGGTCGATGGAACGCTCGAGATCGATCTCAACGATGGGCGTACGCTACGGCTCGGGACGTGGGATATGATCACCATCCCAGCCGGTATGACGCACCGGACGCGCGCGATGGGACGGACGGTCAACCTGTGCGTCGAGCAGCTCTCGGCCGCCACAGTATTCGTGGATGTTGCCACTGGCGCGTAAATGTAAGTCAAACCGCTCCAGTCACAGCTTCACCGCGAAGCGGCAACGTTCCTAGCCGACGCTGACCGCCTACTGACGCAAGGCGACCGTCGGCTGCACAGTGCTGCGCGGCACGCAGTACACGGCCTAGTCTTGATGATCGAGTTCCCCTCGATCCCGGCAGCCTATCAGAGCAAGGCTGGCTGTCAGGGCCACCCACTAAGTGCCGATGAAAATGAGTAAGTCCTGCGCGTCAATCACTATCGCTTCGTCTGGTCGCGCACGCGAGATGTGTTGCTCATTGCTCATTGTGCTGCTAGCTGTGCTTCGAGCGGGACCGCTGGCGGGTCAGGCCGCGAAGTCAGCCACAGCGGCAGTGCCGGTCGTATCGCTCACTCTTCCAGGTGCCATGCCATCGCTGTTTGCGCCGGGGATGGTATCGACGATGTTCGCCGAGTGGAACACATCTTTTACTCCCGACGCTCGTACGGTCTTTTTCTCGCGTGGTGCGTTCTGGACCATCATGACGTCCACGCGTGTGAAAGGTAAATGGTCGCCTCCTGAGGTTGCATCCTTCTCGGGTAGATGGATGGACACTGACCCGTTCGTCAGTCCAGATGGCAGGCGAGTGTATTTCACGTCGAACCGACCGTTGGACGGCAACCCTGATACACCGCCTCTTGCTGACTCTGGCATCTGGTATGTCGAGCGGGCCGCAACTGGCGATTGGTCGCAACCGATCAATGTTGGCTCGACCATCAATGGCCATGGTAGTGCGTGGTTTCCGTCGGTAACAAGAGACGGAACACTCTATTTCCATGCACGACGAGATGGTGGGAAAGGCAGCAGCGATATCTACTGCACTCGCTGGCTTGGCGATCGTTACGCCGACGCGATCCCGGTAGACTTCAACACCGCCGCTAGCGAGCAGGAACCGTACGTGGCTCCGGATGAATCGTACATGATCTTCGTGAGCGATCGAGCAGGCGGATCCGGTGGCGGTGACCTGTACGTCAGCATCCGTCGCGAGGGCCACTGGGGCACGCCGATGAATCTCGGTCAGCCTGTCAACAGCTATGCTACAGACATGGCACCGTCAGTGTCTCCGGACGGTGGCACCTTGTACTTCACGAGTAGTCGGCGTCCATTTCACGGCGCCCGACCAGGTCGTGTCGACGCCGCGTCCTTCATGAAGGAACTCGCGAGCTACGAAAACGGAAGCCTCAAGATGTATTCCATCGCGTTCGATGCGGCGGCACTGCGCGGCGTGCGTCAGGCGCGAGCTGTACCATCTACCGGACAGTGAGCGCGTGTCGCCGCTGTCGCTTTTGCTCCGCTCAATTCCATCCGTCCATCCGGCGAAGGTCATCCCATGTCGTTCTACCGCATCTGTATCATTCTTACCGCCGTTCGCTTCGCCTCAACCGGGCGCGCTGATGGAAGGTGTTCCAGGCCGGAGCTTCAATCTCAGACCCGGGACGTTGCTACGGTCGAGCGTCTGGAGAAAGCGTGGACTCTCGCCTTCCTCAGCGGAGATGAGGAGCTGGAAAGGTGCCTGCTAACCCCGGACTTCACGGAAATCCTGAGCGACGGTAGCATCAAACATCTCGCGGACGAGCTCGCTCTCGCCAGGAACAACCTAGGGAAGAATCGCCCCGTTCCGGATATTCCGGCCGGCACGGTACTGCTGCACGGTAATGTTGCTGCTGCGTATGGCGCGTCACCACCGGTAAGCTCCTCCGCGACGCGTCGCCGCATGCGGTACGTCGATTACTACATTTGGGAGAATGGAGAGTGGCACGTCTATTTTGCACAGCAGACATTCATAACGCATGTACCGATCCCGGAGACGTCCAGCACTCGCTCAATACGTCGCGTACCGTTGTGATCGGCCACGAGCCGACGGCTGCGGCAGTGACGATGATCCTTGCCGATTGGCATATGATACGCTCTCGTACGTAGACTAATGCCGAGCGAAGTGGTTCCCCACGATAGCCATTCTAACGTGCTTTTGCATCACCACTATGGAAGATGGATTTCACCTCCTTCTGACACATTGTTTACCTCCTTCTGACATTCGCAGTGCTACCGCGAGGCTCGCATGGACGGCATCTTGCTAGCATAACTTCGAGATCACATTGCCATGGCCGGTGCTTTGATCCGCAAGATGGCTCCCACCCTTCTAGCTGGCCTGGAGGTGTTGCTTGCAAATGACATCGAAGGCACGACCCAGGAATCGCGCAGGATGGGTTCTGGCGGCATGCGCTGTCATCCCTTCAGCCGTTCTGACTGGCGAGTCCATCGCCCACAACTCCATGCGCCCCGTCGTCGTCAGCGCACTGGACGTGCGTCGCACCGATCTATCAGTAGCGGTGTTCGCGGGTGGTTGTTTCTGGAGTATGGAGCGCCCATTCGATCACGTTCCCGGAATCGTGTCTACGGTTGTCGGATATGAGGGCGGTTCCGCTGAGCATCCGACGTATCCCCAGGTGAATACCGGTGAGACTGGGTACGCGGAGTCCGTCCAGGTGACTTTCGATTGCGGGAGAGACGAAAGGCTGCAACAGATCTGGGGCGACTCAGCCGAACCCTACGTGCCATCAAAATGACAGCTAATACTGGGTACTCAGTAGGCAAGCCGGGCGGCAATGTAGCGCTCGGACGGTGCGGAAGTGCATCGGCACTTTTCATCCTCGGTGCGATTGGAATTGCCCACACCGCGCTCGGGCAATCGGCGGTGACTACTGCGGTCGCCTCAGCACCCCACACGGAGGCGCGTGCCTACAGCAAACCGCCGGATTCCGTTCTCAAGAGCATACTCTCGCCGTTACAATATGCTGTGACGCAGCAATCGTACACCGAGCCGGCGTTCATGAACGAATACTGGAACAATCACTCGGCTGGACTCTACGTCGACATCGCGTCGGGCGAGCCGGTGTTCAGCTCGCTCGACAAGTATGACTCGAAGACGGGGTGGCCGAGCTTTACGCGCCCGCTGAGTGCAGCCAGCATCGCAACGCGAACCGACAGCTCGCTTCTGGAGGTACGCACTGAAGTACGCTCCGTCGCGGCAAATTCACACCTCGGGCATCTCTTCCATGACGGTCCCAAGCCCGCCGGCCTTCGGTACTGCATCAACTCCGCGGCACTGCGCTTCATTCCCGCCGATAGCCTGATTGCGGATGGCTATGGCGAGTACCTGCCTCTCTTCAAGAAACCGGTAGTGCGCCACGGTTCTAGCCTATGAACAATATGACCATGTATCGACGCTTCGGTTGGTTGCCTGTCCTCGCTGTCGCGCTCGTCACCTTGGTTGGTGCCGTGACTCCTGGACACATTGCAGCTCGACGTTCAGCCTGTGCGACGACGAAGCACCGGCAATTCGATTTCTTTACGGGCGATTGGGACACGTACGACTTCACCGATTCGACGAAGATAATCGCTCGCAATCACGTATCACGTATGCTAGACGGCTGCGCGATTCGAGAGGTTTACGATCAGTACGATGGTATGCAGGGCGAGAGTTTTAGTATGTACGACGCCGCACGCGATGTCTGGCACCAGAGCTGGGTCACAAATGGCGGCAAGCTGCTTCTCATGGATGGCGGCGTTCAGGGCACGAGCATGATCTTCACCGGAACGGTTAAGGCAGCCAACGGGAACCCATCGCTGTTGCGGGGAACATGGACGCCACAACACGGCTCAGTGAGGGAAACGGCCGTGACTTCCACCGACGGCGGCAAAACGTGGAAGCCGGTATTCGACATCATCTTCCGCCCGCACAATCAGCACAACGGTACCTGACCCCGGGCACCCGATGCGAACAATTACTGCGACGTGTGTCAGACGAGTCACACGGGGTGAGCCGCACACGCCGCTGATATGCTGCCGAGCTCGCGCACTGAGCCGTCATATCCTCTTGTGAGACATATGACACTGCGTCCGATCGTTTCTGCCTCGTTCGTTTTCGGGGCGCTATGTATGCCGTCCCGGGTGACCGCACAGCCTCATGCACCGGATGTCGATCCGCTGCAGTGTGTGTCGCTATCGTCTCGTGACTCCACACCCGGGGGCTGGCTTCGAGCTGCGCGTCATGCTGTGCTCCCACTCAACAGCGGCGATTCGGTTCTCAAAGCTACTGTCACGATGTCGACGTCCTGGGATTACCAATCGGACCGCTCGTATCCGCCGTACCTGCGGGCGTACAACATTGAGTCCATCTACCTTGACCCATCCGGTGGGAGGGAAGGTGTGGTGTCGGGGTACGAAAGTGTGGTGCAGGGCAGTACACAGCTCCGCTGGAGCGACGCCACCGGCACTTACGTACACCGGGATACCGCTCTCATTGCCGCGCCTCGGGAGCGCAACGGGGCCGAACGAACCCGCATGCTCGAGCCGTGGGCGGTCATTGCAGACTGGACTCACGATTCAGCCAGCGTCCGTAGTGGTGAGCGCTGTGAGTACCGCGATCAGTCCAGAATTAGCCTTGAGCGTCCGGGACAGTTTGGCTCGGAACGTCTGTTACTTGACGCCGAGACCGCCTTTCCGGTCGCACTCATCCGGCACGAGCCAGATCTTCTCTGGGGCGACGTCCGCGCAGAGTACGTCTACAGTACCTGGCAGCGGCTGGCCGGTGGTTTTCTGCCAGTCGCGAGTTTTCGCTTGCAAGACGGTGTTGAGGAACGCTCGCGCACTATCGCTTTCGACGCTGACTTCAAGCCCGCTGCATCTCTGGTCGCGCGCACGAACATGACATCGGCCTTGGGCGCGCCGCCCGTAGGGGCAACCAAGCCGATGCAGTCGCGCGTGGCTGGCTTCCTCGATCCGGTGCCGCTGGATACGATCCGTGTCACAGGCAACGTTTTCCTTCTGCATAACCCTGGTTATACAGAGGCTGTAGCGCTACTTCGGGATACGGTGTACGTGCTCGATGCGACACAGGGTGAGCAGCGCGCTAGGGCGGATTCTGGATGGGTTGCGAAACTGTTCCCCGGCGTTCGCCCAATTGTAGTGTTTGTAACTGATGGTGCATATCCGCACGTAGCTGGAGTTCGGTTCTGGGTAGCAGCTGGTGCGACGATCGTAACCCAACGCATCACGGAACCGTTGATTCGCCAGGTCGTCAGTCGAAGCTGGAGCACGCGTCCAGATGAGCTCGAATGTCAACGAGCAGACGCGCGACTGCGGCTTCCGCTACGACTTCGGCTGATAGAAGACTCGGCGCAGTTTGCTGGGGGACAGTTGCGCGTTGCACACATCAATGGAGCTGCGGCGGAAGGTGCTCTGGCGGCGTTTATACCATCGACCGGATTTCTCTGGGCAAGTGACTACGTCCAGGACACGAAGCACCCGTCGCTGTACTTGGACGACGTCGCGAGCATGGTGTCACGCCAGGGATGGAACCCCGTGACAGTGGCAGCCGAACATATTCAGCCTGCCAGCTGGACAACATTGAAGCAGCTCAGTGACGACCGTAGAGCCCGTTAAAAGTAGCACGGGTGAGCGAGTGCTGTCTGACACGAGAGAGAGAGAGAGAATACACCGAGCTAAATCCAATCCAGTCAGCGCACTTCTAGGCGTTCTAGAAAAAACTCACCTCTTGGTGAAAAGAGGAGTGCGCGCGTTCCGGAGTCCCGGCGCACCAACCTCAGCGCGAAGAGATGATCCAGCAACGCAGCACCGATTGCGCCGGCCAGGTGGGTCCGGCGCTCGCTCCAATCAAGACAGGCGAGGCAGAGCGGCCGGCGATGGCTCGCTAGCGCTTCGAGATCGATCCCGATCGCTGCGACCCACCTGCCTCCTTTGACCGTCAGTGCCGGATTGAGATCGGGACCATCGATGAAGTCGCGCGATCGCAGTCGCGCGAGCAGCTGAACGGCACACTCGCCAGCAAGGTGATCGTAGCAGACGCGTGCCTTGCGCAAGCCATAGTCGCGCGGACCCGTGCGTACTGGCGGCCTCCCCACCCGAGCGGCGAGGATTATCAGGCTTTCGATTACCGACGCGACCTCTGGTCCGGAAATCCGAAAGTACCGGTGGCGGCCCTGTTTTGCCATTGCGACGAGTCCGGCTGACACCAGCTTGCCGAGGTGACTGCTGGCGGTCGACGGCAGAATATCTGCTTCCAGCGCGAGCTCAGTGGCCGTGAGTGCGCGTCCATCCATTAGCGCTGCGAGCATGCTGCTACGTGAAGGGTCGCCGAGCAACGCGGCGACCTTAGTGATATCTGGTGTGTCGCGCATAGTTCGATGATAACAGAAGCGTAGCCGCGACAACAGAGATATCGTTACAACACCGCGAGCGGAATAGAAGTGGTATGGCCAGGTCCGAACTAAATGGCACTAACTGAGACGAGATACGCCCAACTAATTCCGATTGTCAAATCCATTGCCAGGAAACTCTAAGAGCACTCGTATCATCTAAGTGTCAGAATAACTCATCCGGTCTATGTAGTTCACGGTTCTTACCGTTCTTCACATCCGAGGTTCGTATGCTTACCCGTTTGCGATACGTGGTTCTCACTGCGATTATGCTGATTGTTGGTTTCGACACATCTTGGGCACAATCGACTCCCATGAAGAGCCCTGGTTGCTCCGTCTCTCTGCGTCCCGGTCGGTGGCGAACCAGTGGCGGAAATTCCTTTTGGATCCAGTGCGCCGGCGCGCAGGTCTTCTGGCTCGGAATGAACAACGCGAGAGATACCGTGCATCAGGGTGCGATGTGGACCCAGGTTGGCCATGGAACGATCCAGGGAACCCTGATAGACCTGATCTGGTCGGACGTGCCGTATGGGGCGATCAGGACAGGTGGCCGCATTCAGCTGAGAGTTGACGCGGATACCGTGCTGCGCGTGACACGGGACGATGGACCGTTTGGCATCTCCGAACTGAGATGGGTAGGTGGTAAGTGATAGCGAAAAGGATATGCCTGGTGAATCGCGGCATCAGCCGACTAGCAACCGGCCACTGATGCGAACCAACCCTTGGCTGCACCGCGCATTAATGGGCGCGGCATCGACGTCATCGACTCCGATTGATAGATCAGGCGTACGCGTGTCGGAGCCGCCCTGTGAGGCGAAACTAATTTGGACGCTCATCTCCTCGTGCGAGCCGTACGTTGCGATCCATCCATGATCCATCAATAGATCGAGGCCGAGCACATCCTGGTAAAACCATTTCGCTGCCGCAACATCTCGCGTATCTATATCAGCGACGATTCGTTTCACTTTCATTTCTGAACTCTATCGCAATTGTAATGCTTGGGCGATAGTCAGTGGCAGCTTGGGGCGCCTTATATCCCGCTGGCATTGGTCGCACCATCGTGTGGGCGTCGGTTCACAGGTCGACGGCATTGCGTGATTGTCGATCGTCACCATTGGTCGCCGGTGGCAGGAGTTTCCAGGCAGGGTGCTCACCGCTACATGCCGCTACATGCCGCTACATGCCGCTACATGCGGTACTCTAACGCTTCACGGCTCCCGCCAGCGGCTCATGTATCCTTTCTCGCCGGAATGTCTGCTGAGCCCGCTCCGTCAACGATATTGATGACATCTGATAATTCAGATGCTGACCTGAGCCCAGAAGCTGCTCCAAAATGCGAACAAAGTGGCTTATCGGGTCAGGAGTCGGTACCCATGTCTGCGTCATTGCCGAGCACCAGCCGGTATCCTTGCTTCGGAATTGTAAGAATATGCCGAGGATTGTGCGGTTCAGCTTCGAGCTTACGGCGCAATTCGGAGAGGTGCGTATCCAGGGTCCTGCTTATTACGTCAGGGCCGTAGCCCCAGACCTCGCGCAGCAGCTCCTCGCGGCCGATTGGGGCACTATTGCGAGCGATCAGCGCCGCTAGCAATGCGTACTCCTTCGGAGTTAGTGAGACTGCCACTCCACAACGTGTCACTTTACGATGATCCCGGTCAATTCGGACATCACCAAACTTGACCGGAGGAAGC
>JBPCQO010000168.1:0-17563 GCA_050998035.1 Gemmatimonadaceae bacterium
CTGCAGGCCCTGTCGTAACGAGACGCTCGTCTCATAGCCGAGAAGCCGCCTAGCCTTCGCCGCCGAACAGGTCGCGTATCGAACTTCTCTGGGACGGCCGGCCACCATGGTCGGGTGCAAGTCGAACTCAAGCAGCTCGGCAATGATCTTCGAGAGTTCCAGGATCGAAACATATTCTTCGTCGGGCCCGATAGTGATAACCTCCCCGGCCACCGTGGAGAGCGATCCCATCTTGATCAGCGGTGTCACGCAATCCTGAATGAACGAGAAGCAGCGCATCTGGCCGCCATCGCCATAGATGATCGGTTGTTTGCCCTGGAGCATCCTGTTGATCATGATGCTTGCGACGTTGCGGTATGGATCGTCGTACTTCTGCTTCGGCCCGATTATGTTGTGCGGAACGGCGATGACGTACTCGAGCCCGTGCGTCTCACAGATGTTTCGCACCAGCAGCTCCGCTGCGTACTTGGCGATACCGTACGGGTCCACGGGCTGCGGTCGCGTCTCTTCGGTGAACGGCGCAGGCGCATCACCATAACGCGCCATGCTTGAACAGTTCACGAATCGCGCGACGTTGTTGCTTGCGGTCGCCGCGAGCAGACCGGCCGTGTTTTCGTATACATGCTTTGTCATAAGCGCAGGAGAGAAGACGCTCAACCCCTCCGTCGCGATAGCGGCGCAGTGGTACACGAGATCGCAACCTTTAGTGAGACGCTTCATCGCGTCGACATCGCAGCAGTCCGCGGTCTCGAACTCGATCCCTTCGGGCAGGTTGGACAGCTCGCCGCCGATCATGTTGTCGCACCCAACCACATGCGCGCCACCCTGCACAAATACATCGGCAAGATGGCTGCCGAGAAAGCCAGCAGCCCCGGAAACGAATACTTTCATGCAGGAATCTCACGGCTGTCGGGCAGCAAGTCAACAGCGTCCACGGCGCCCGCTGCCGCGCCCGATCCTCCACCCAAAAGCAACATCTCATCCACGTCGGCAAGCACTCGTGCCAGCGAAATGCCGGTGATGCAGAAATTCTCCGATTGCGTGCAGTGGTCAAAGCACGGACGGCACGGAATGTTATCCAGCTGAACCACGCGGTGACCATCGCCGTACGGGCGGTACCACGCTGACACCTGCGGGCCGAAGATAGTCAGCGTCGGCACACCCACCGCCGCGGCAATGTGCGCAGGTCCGGAATCGTTTCCAATGAACAGCTGGCAGCACTGTAACTGGGCCGGCAACTCCGACAGCGAAGGCCGTGTGGTTACAACTCCCGGAATATCGCCCAGCTCGGCCGCGTAGCCATCCGGATCCTGGATCAGCAGTATCTGCACGCCGGGGCGTGACGCCAGCGCACGAATCAGCTGCCCAAACCGCTCCAGCGGCCACCGACGTACCGCCTGACGCGCCGATGGGTGCACAGCGATGAGCACATTCCCCGGCTCGAATCCGGCCGCGTAGAGTGAACGCCATGCCCGCGCGCTGTCTTCCGCCGGCACCGTGAGCTCGGGCGGTGTGACCACCGCTTCGGGGACAACACCGAAAGGCGCGAGCAGTGCGAGCCAGTCCTCCACCTTGTGCGACGTGCCCGCTGGCAGGGGAACTCGGTCGGTCAGCAGAGAACTCCCGCCAGGAGCGTCGAAGCCAATTCGCCGAGGCGCCCCGATCATCCAGGTGAGCAGATTGGACCGCAGATCCATCCGCGCGTCCAGCGTGACATCGAATTTCTCGGCGCGGAGACGCCGCACGAGGGCGATAAAGTCCGCGTCCCGGTATCGCTCCAGAGCATATTTGCGGTCGAACGCCGTCCACGGAATGTCGGCGATTAAAAAGCGATCGATGAGCCCCGATGGAGTCAGCAAGGTGCGCGTGGGCGACTTGCACAGCAGTGATATTTCGGCCGCCGGGAAGCGACGTCTCAGCGCGCGGAGAAACGGTTCGGCAAGCACCGCATCGCCGAGCTGCCAGAACTCCAGGACCAGAATCTTGGACGGATCAGCTCGAGCGCGATCCGGCTGGATGCGGCCGAGCAGGTGCAGCGGGTTGAGCAGAACGTCTATCGCGCGCAGTACCAGCCGCTTTCGCCCTGTGACTGCCCAGTTCTGAGCCACGTTGGGAGCCGCCTACTTAGTAGGCGCCGTTACGGCTGAACAGGACCGGAATCGTCTTCAGAATAATCTTGAAGTCGAGTCCGACCGACCAGTGCTCGATGTACTCCCGGTCGTAGCGCACTACTTCTTCAAAGTCGACCACGTCGCTGCGCCCGTTCACCTGCCACAGCCCCGTGATTCCCGGCTTGGCGTCGAGCCGGCGGAAGTGATGGTCCTCGTACGATTCCAGGTCTGCCTCAAAGAACGGTCTCGGCCCCACCAGCGACATGTCACCTATCAGCACGTTCCAGCACTGCGGCAGCTCGTCGATGCTCCAACGTCGGAGCGAGGCGCCGAAACGGGTAACACGTGGGTCGTCGGGAATCTTGAACAGTCTGGAGTCGCCGGTGTGGTTCAGATGTGATAACAGATCCTTCTCGACGTCGGCTCCAACTCGCATTGTCCGGAACTTCAGCATCCGGAACCGCCGCCCGCCCAGCCCCGCCCGATCCTGCCAGAAGAAGACAGGGCCTCGGGAGTCGATTTTGATGAACGCGGCCACCAGCGCGAGAAGCGGCGCCAGGACGAGGACGGCCAGCACCGCACCAATCACGTCCACCGCTCTCTTGAGGATGAGCGCCTGCGCCTTGAGCAGCGGCGCTCCCAACTCAAAGAAGGGCTCGTCCTGGTGCCACACGAGCAACGGCCGCCGGCCGGCGATCTGGACTGACCGCGCCGGGTACAGAAACTCGCACCCTGCTGAGAGGCTGATGTCCAGCACCTCACGCACCTGCTCCTCCGGAAGCTGCGAGGCTACTATTACTGCCTCCGCACCGACGGACGCGATAGCCTGCGCCAGCCGCTGCATTGCCTCCTGCTCCTTTCCCTGCCTGGCCAGCGTCAGCGTCGCGATCGGTCTGTAATCGCCCCCAAGCTCGGTGGTGATCTGATCGAAGTTCCAGTGCTCAGCCTGCGCCCGCGTGACTACTATTGCCGGCGTTGCGCCGCGCGGGCCCGGCCACACAACACGGAGGAACCAATCAGTTGCCTGCCGCTCGACTGCAAGTATGAACCACAGCACGGACGCAACAAGCAAAAAGATCGGTATCGCGGGTAGAGGACCGTCCGCAGCCAGAAGCGGCCACAGAAAGACCGCCGAAGCAACCGCCGCCGCAGCCGCGAGGCGAACGGCCTGGTACAGCTGCACACCGCGCGAGTAGTTTCCGGTCACGAGTAAACTGGCCAGCAGCACCATCGCGGGCACCGGCCCAAAGGGCGCGGGAACACCCGCCGTCGAGGCGATCAGCCCCGTACGGGCGACACCCCAAAAGATCGCCTGAATAATGAAGATGGCGCTGATGTCCGCGGCCGCGAGCACCAGCAGGCGCTTGATAAGGCGTACTGCGTGCCGCCGGACGGCGACCGGGCGGCGCTGCCTGAGCACCCGCGTTGGCCATTCCGACGTGCCGCCGAGGGCGCGTCGCCCAGGGACCGTCTTGGGAAGCGAGTAGAGCCGGAGCCGTTGCTCCGGAGCGGCCGACGGATCAGGCGTCATACGCTCACTAATTCACCGGCTGGGCTGGCCCTGCGCTGCCCGATTCCGCGATCGTCGATACGTTGATTGTGCGCTCTGTCCGGCACGCTGCAGATGGCCCCGGAGCGGTCACTGTGCGAACGGCGTAAAAGATAGTGAAACTGTGGTGGTATGCACGTCCACATTGAAAGCGCCGCCGTGGGGGCAACCCGACTGATTGTGGAAGAACGCATTGAACCGAGTCCCCACGATCAGATTACCGGAAAGGTAACCTCCCGGAACGGTTTTGCCGCCCCTGACCCCCGGGAGTATCGAGACGTCGTGATTGCAGTAGCCCACATAGGCCGGGAAGTTGTACGTGCTGCGCACGTCTTCATTCCAGCGGATGCGAGTAAAGGTGACGCCAAGCGAACCGCCAGGGCTCACGCGATCAACGGCGATCCACTCACTGGAAGAGCCCGGTCCAATCGCCGCCCCGATCGGCTGACCCTTCTCGGTATACCCCTGGATCACGCGCCGGCTGGTGTAGAAAGAGCCCACCGGCCGGTTTGCGAAGGTTGGGCTCTGTTCGAGCGTCGTGGCTTCAGCCTGCACACGGATCGTCGAACTCGTGAGCGGCGCTGGCTTCCGGTATTGCAGGCCCAGTGTGTACCCGTGCGACTGGCTGGGCGAGAGAATGAAGTCGTGCAACGACTTGGGAAGCTCCTGCCGCGCCCACTCAGTGTAGACCTCGAAGCCGTCCGCGGGGAAAATCCAGCGTCCGAAAAGCGAAATGAGCTGGTCCTTCCCACCCGGATACAGCGACGAGTCGGACAGAGCGCGGTCAGCTGGATGGCCTGTATTGGCGAAGACATCGAGCCACCTGAGCGGCACGTCACCGTAACCCGACGCGGTTGCGAACACGGCGCGAGTAACTCCGAGCGTCAGACTCGGTTGAAACGATGGTTGCCAGGTGACCGCCGCCGCCGCAAGCGAGCGCACGTCATTCGCCTGTGTCGAATCAAAGTACTGGGATTCCGTCAGCGCTCCGACGAACCATCGCGCGTTGAACGCTCCGATACGAGTGCGCCACGGCCGCGGAGTTCTGAGCTCGATCCGGGGAACGCCGGACGCGTTGTCGCTCATCACGATGGCGTTCCTGATCCCCGGGCCCCACCACATGTTCTCCGACGTCACTCCTACCTCGACCGGCCCCGTATCGTACCAGGCGCCAGTCTGGCCGCCCGCGATATGGAGGAGCGGGTCCTTACCAAAGCGCCAGGGCACATCGGCCGAATAGGGGACCGCATACCACGGGTCCGCGAATCCATCCTCGTACCGATCCGGCGGGACTTGCGGGGTGAAGAAGATGTCCGGATGCGGGTTCGGTGCGAACTTGGCGTTGGGTGAGAAGTCCAGCTCCGGCGCGAGCACCCAGTGCAAACGCCCGTGCCACCCCTGCAGTCCCGCTGTCGCACGCACGTTTAGCCCTCTCCCCGCCCACAACGCTCCGTCGTTGAGCGAGAATGGAAGGGCGGAGTTGACTATGATCTCTTCCGTGGGGGCGAGCAGCGACAAAGTGGGCCGAGCTGCACCGCCTTTCCGAGCACGACGGGCCATGATCGACGGACTGCGCAAGAGATAACTATCGAGGTAGGCCGTGTCGCCCGCAAGCTGCGCCAGACGAATGCGGTCGCTCACGTCGGATGTCGGGTACACGACGCTGCTCACTCGCGCTGGCGTGATCGTGGGCGCGATGGTCGCCGTCGCTGGTGAAGCCGCGGGCTGCGTAGTCTGCGCGGTGAGCGAGCGAGGGGCTAGCGCGGAGAGCGCAGAGAGTGCCGCCGCCACAAACAACACGATCCGCTGCGCTGTGGTGGCGTGAGCAGTAAATTGCGCCGGACCAAACGCCCGCGGCTCCCGTCGGGATCCTGTCAGTGCCTTCTGTATCACGGATGCCAATCTACTCCAACCCCCGCCGCGGCAACACCACACTTATCGTCTGTACTGCAGTCGCGTTGGCAGCAATGCTGGCGATACCACTGCACAGGGCGAGCGGGCACAGTGGCCAGAGCATCGACGGGGCACGTGGTGGAATCTCCGCCGGCGGTGAGCTGGACAATTATCTCCGCTATCTGGAGACGCTCGGCCGCGTCCCGCTCCGACCATGGTCGCTGCGGACGTTCTCAGCCGCGACGGTTGATTCGCTCACGACGGTGAGTGATGCGCATCCATGGGCGCAGAGCTGGATTTTCCAGAGAGCTACGGGATCGCGGCACTTTGCGGTGCTCCCCGTGACCGCGGCCGTGCGCTTCAACAGCGCATTTCCTTACGGGAGCAACGACGGTCCGATCTGGGCGGCCCGAGGCGCGACCACGTCGCTCCAGGGTGGTGTGGCGCTGGCTTGGGGCCCGCTGTCCGCGGTGCTCGACCCAATGGTGTTCCGGGCGGAGAACCGTGCATTCACACTGCAACCCAACGGACAGAGCGGAATCGGGCGCTTCGCCAATGGAGATTTTCCAACGGAAGTCGATAGACCACAGCGCTACGGCGACGGCGCGTACTCCAAGTTCGATCTGGGCGAGAGCACCGTGCGACTCGACATGTTCGGCGTGAGTGCGGGCATAACTACCGCGAACCAGTGGTGGGGGCCTGCCACCGTCTTTCCTGTGATTCTGGGCAACAATGCACCAGGCGTCCCTCAATTCTTTCTGGGGACGGAGCATCCCACCAACATCTGGATCGGCCGAGTACAGGCGCGTGTTGTGTACGGGGTTGAGCGGCAGTCGGACTTCTCACCCGTCGTGGGACCGGACACCTTCGTGAACGGCGACCTGTCGGGCCGGCGCCGCTTCATGTCCGGGTTGGTGGCCACGTTCACCCCGGCACCGATACCCGCGCTGGAGCTGGGAGCGGCGCGCTACTTCCACCAGGCGTGGTTTGGCAGTATTGGCTCGCGGGAGCTCCGCTCTCCGTTTGAAGGGATTCTCAAGTCATCAATCCCGCAGGGCGTGGCCGTTCCGGGTGCTGACACTCAGGATGCGCTAAAGAATCAGCTGGCATCGGTGTTCGCGCGCTGGGTGCTACCGCACAGTGGCTTCGAGGTGTATGGCGAGTACGGCCACGAGGACCACAACTACGATCTGCGTGATCTGGCGCAGGAGCCCGATCACTCGCGCATAGCGATGGCGGGGTTGCGCAAGGTATTCGAGCATGGCGGCGGAAAGTTCAGTGCGTTCCGCGCCGAGTTCATCGATGCGACTTCGCCATCGCTGCTCCGGCATCGTGCAGAAGGGCTGATATACGTGCATTATCCTCTGAAGCAGGGGCATACGCAGGATGGGCAGTTGCTGGGAGCAGATATCGGTGTGGGATCACCGGCCGGTGCAAACCTGGCCTGGGAGAGCTACTCCCCTTCGGGCCGCACCACATGGTACGTCCAGCGCGTGGTGCAGAACAATCAGGCCACTTTTATTTACTCGGGAATAGAGACGGTCGGCGCCTCGCATCTCTTTGGCACCGTTGGATACGAGCGACACCGGTTCGGGTCAGTGGCCGACATTACGTACGGCGCCTCGTTGACCGAAGGCAAGCGAGGACCGTCGTTACCGCGCGAGACTAACATCGGTGCATCGATCGCGGTCACGGCTCACAGCTGGTGAGCGCCAGGTGACCGTGACGCAGCGCACTCTTCTCGTAACCGGCGGTGCCGGCTTCATTGGGTCGGCGCTTGTCCGCAAGCTCATCGGCGAGACAGGTTACAACGTCGCCAACATCGACAACCTCACTTATGCTGGCAATCTTGAATCGCTAACGGAGGTTGATGCTGATGACCGCTACCATTTTATGCGCGCAGACATCTGCGACGCGGACGCAATGCGGGGAGCGTTCGAGCGATATCAGCCTGCCGCAGTCATCCATCTGGCCGCGGAGTCACACGTCGATCGGTCCATCGATGGACCTGGTGCCTTTGTACAGACGAATGTGGTAGGCACGTTCACGTTACTGAACGAGACGCTGCGCTATTTCCGTGGGCTTGGGCCGAGCGATGCCGGTGAGTTCCGCTTTCTGCACGTGTCAACTGACGAGGTGTTCGGCACCTTGGGCGAAACTGGCCTGTTCACCGAGCAGACTCCATATCAACCGAATTCTCCCTACTCCGCGAGCAAGGCCGCTTCCGATCACCTCGTGCGGGCGTGGTTTCACACGTACCACCTGCCCGTCCTGACGTCCAACTGCTCCAACAACTACGGACCGTATCAGTTTCCTGAGAAGCTTATCCCGCTGGTTATCCAGAACGCCAGAGTTGGTAAGCCGCTACCGGTATACGGTCGAGGCGAAAACGTGCGCGACTGGTTGTACGTGGACGATCACGCTGATGCACTTCTCGCGATCCTTGCGAACGGGGTGCCCGGTGAGACATACAACATCGGTGGTATTAACGAGCGTAGGAACATTGACGTCGTGCGAGCTATTTGTACGCTGCTCGATGAGCTCTCGCCCGATGCCGCAAGCGGTCCTCGCGAGTCGCTGATCCGCTTCGTCACCGATCGGCCGGGACACGACAGCCGATACGCCATCGACGCTGGCAAGATTCAGCGCGATCTGGGATGGGCCCCGCGCGAGACATTCGAGACGGGTCTGCGCAAGACGGTGCAATGGTATCTCGCGAACTCAGCGTGGGTCGAGCGCGTTCTCTCCGGCGCGTATCGCGGTGAGCGCCTGGGACTGGCAAACGCGTGAGGGGGATCATTCTCGCAGGGGGTTCGGGTACACGGCTGTATCCGATCACCAGAGTTGTCAGCAAGCAGCTCCTGCCGGTGTACAACAAGCCGATGATATACTACCCGCTTTCCACGCTCATGCTGGCGGGAATCCGGGACATCCTCATCATCTCCACGCCCGCCGATCTTCCGCGCTTCAACGAGCTTCTAGGCGACGGTACGCAGTGGGCGATGACGTTCTCGTACGCGGAGCAGCCCGAGCCCAACGGCTTGGCACAGGCATTCGTGATCGGGCGCGACTTCATCGGCAGCGGGAGTTCAGCGCTCATCCTGGGCGACAACATTTTCTATGGTACGGGCATGGTGGAGCAGCTCGCGCGCGCCGCGGCTCAGCCCGAGGGGGCCACCATTTTCGGCTATCACGTGAGCGAACCGGAGCGCTACGGCGTGGCTGAGATCAATGCCGCGGGAGCCGTGGTCAGCATCGAGGAGAAGCCGGTTACGCCGAGGTCGAACTACGCCGTGACGGGGCTGTACTTCTACGACAATCAGGTCGTTGAAATCGCCGGAAGTCTAACTCCCTCGGCCCGCGGCGAATACGAAATCACTGATGTGAACCTCGAATATCTGCGGCGCGGGCAGTTGCGAATGGAGCTGATGAGCCGCGGCACTGCATGGCTCGACACAGGCACGCATGACTCGCTACATGACGCGTCCAGCTTCGTCGAAACGATCGAGAAGCGACAGGGGCTGATGATCGCAGCTCCGGAGGAAATCGCGTGGCGTCGGGGTCACATCAATGACGCGCAACTTGAGCAATTGGCCGACGGTCTTGGAAAGAGCGGGTATGGCCAATACCTCCGTAGCATGCTCGTGGAAAGCGCTCGATCGTGAATGTGCTAGCAACGAAGCTGCCCGGTGTGCTCGTGATCGACCCAGCCGTATTCGATGACGCGCGCGGCTTCTTCATGGAGTCGTTCCACGCCAAACGATACGCCGAAGCAGGAATCACTGGCTCGTTCATTCAGGACAATATCTCGCTTTCGCGCCGTGGCGTACTCCGCGGTTTACATACGCAGCACCCGCACGGTCAGGGCAAGCTGACCTACGTGCTCCAGGGCGAGGTGTTCGACGTGGCGGTCGATGTGCGGGTGGGATCACCGACCTTCGGGGATTGGGTCGGTGAGTATCTATCGCAGGAGAACAGGCGGCAGCTCTACGTCCCGCCGGGGTTTGCGCACGGGTTTCTCGTAACCTCCGACGAGGCGCTCTTTGCCTACAAGTGCACCGATTATTACCATCCGGAGGCAGAGCGCTCAGTTTGCTGGGATGATCCGCGGATCGGTATTGAGTGGCCGATGCGCGATGTGTCGCTCTCCGCGAAGGATCGCGATGCGGTTGCGCTGCGCGCGATGCCACCGGAACTTCTACCGCGGTACACCCCGTGAGGCTGGCGCAAGACTCCCTGCAGAGGCTCGGCACCAAACGCGGCACCATCCTCGTTACCGGTGGATCCGGGCAGGTGGGGTATGAGCTGGTGCGCGCACTAGCGCCGCTCGGGAACGTTGTCGCACCGTCAAGTCGCGAGCTGGATCTCACCGATCTGGCTGGCGTCCGCGCGGTTGTGCGCGCAATCGCGCCCGCCGTCATCGTGAACGCCGCCGCGTACACCAACGTGGACCGCGCCGAGAACGACCAGGACCGCTGCTTCGCTATCAACGCCGAAGCACCGCGTGTCCTGACCGAGGAAGCGCAGCGACTCGGCTCTGCGTTCGTGCATTATTCCTCGGACTATGTGTTCGACGGCACCAAAGTAACGCCATATACCGAGGAGGATGCACCTTGCCCGGCGAACGTATACGGCGAATCGAAGCTCGCCGGCGAGCGGGCCATCGCGAAAGTCGGCGGCGGCTATCTTATCCTGCGTACTAGCTGGGTGTACGGCGCTCGCGGGACAAACTTTCTGCGGTCCATCCGTCGGCTGGCGCGCGAGCGGCGCGAGTTGAAGGTGGTGAGCGATCAGATAGGCGCGCCGACGTGGAGCAGGGCCATTGCTGACACCACTGCCCTGCTACTTGGGTCGCTGCTGGTAAGCGACGAGAGGTTTGCCGATAACGCGGCGCGCGCAAGTGGCGTTTACAACATGACTGCTGGTGAGTCCACGAGCTGGTATGGCTTCGCGAACGCCATTATTGAAGACGACCCGCAGAAAGAACAGATGATCTGCGAGCGGGTCGTGCCCGTGACAACGGCGGAGTACGGAGCACTGGCGCCCCGGCCACTCTATTCCGTGCTCGATAACACGAAGCTGCGGGCGCGCGTTGGTTGCGTATTGCCGGACTGGCGCGCGCTGCTGGGACTTGTCCTGCAGGACCTGGCGTGCGTACGATGAACGAGCTAGTCGAGATTCACTTGTCCGCAGATTTGACCGCCCCCTCTGGTCGGTTACCCCGTGACGCCGGCTCAACTCCCAGCCAGAAAATAGCCCTGGTTTGCGGCGCGTCGGGACAGGATGGCTCATACCTTTCGCGATTCCTCCTGGACAAGGGATACGCGGTGGTTGGCACCTCGCGAGATGCACAAACGTCGGGGTTCCGGAATCTTGTCAGGCTCGCCATCTGCGACCGCGTGACACTCACATCGATGTCGCCAACGGACTTCCGAAGCGTACTGCAGGTGTTGCAGCACGTGCGACCGGATGAGGTTTACAACCTCACAGGACAGAGCTCGGTCGGGCTCTCGTTTGACCAGCCCGTGGAAACACTCGAGAGTATCGCTACGGCGACGTTAAACATTCTCGAGGCAATCCGATTCAGCGGCCTTCCAACTCGGTTTTACAGCGCCGGTTCGGGAGAAGTTTTCGGCGATACCGACGGCGAGCCAGCGAATGAGCTGACGCGATTTGCACCGCGAAGCCCGTACGCTGTTGCGAAGGCCGCGGCATACTGGCAAGTCGCCACCTACCGAGAGGCCTACCGGCTGTACGCCTGCACCGGCATTCTGTTCAACCACGAGTCACCGCTGCGCCCCGAGCGCTTTGTCACGAGGAAGATCGTCGCGGCCGCATCGCGCATTGCTGCGGGTAGTGGCGAGATGCTGCGCCTCGGCAACCTTGACATCGAACGCGATTGGGGCTGGGCACCGGAGTACGTCGAGGCCATGTGGCTGATGCTACAGCAGGACCGCCCCGACGACTTCGTGATTGCAACGGGAGAGACGCGGCCACTGCGCGACTTCGTCGCCGAGGCATTCTCACGCGTGGGACTTGACTGGTGCAAGCATGTCCGGACTGACGGCTCGCTAATGCGTCCAGCGGACATCAGGCGAGGATCGGCAGACCCGAGAAAGGCTCTGGCCCTTCTTGGATGGCGAGCGCATAACCATTTGAACGATGTTGTCCAGATGATGCTCGACGCGGAGCTGTCGGAATAGATGAGGGCGCACACGTCGGCGGCTTCACTGCATATCACCAACACACAGGCACGCACGAGATGAAGGAATCCCAACGGACTACCGAATGGCTTGAGCTCCCGAACATGGCCTATCACGAGGGTCAGTTCCAGGAGCCGTATCGCAGCACTGTGATGTTCAGCGACTGGCTGATAGCGCAAGGCGTGCTCGACGAGTCACGCAGGTCACGCGTCCTGGACGTGGGAGCTGGTCTCGGGGCGAATGTTGCCTATATGGGTCAGCGCTTTACAACGAGCGACATTACCGGGCTTGAGCTTAATCCCGAGCTGGTCGTGCAAGGAAATGCACGGCTGATGCATGCTCACCTCAGCAACTGTCAACTTATCACCGGCAATCTGTATCGCTTGAACGAGGTTTGTAATAACGAATACGATGGCGTGGTGAGCCTGCAGACCCTCTCGTGGTTGCCCGAGTACAAGGCGGCCGTGGGATCAATTGCGAGCTGCGGCGCCGAGTGGATCGCATTTAGCTCGCTCTTTTTCGAAGGTCACGTGAGTTGCAAGATCGAGATCACGGACCACGCTCTCAATCTTTCGGACGAGGAGCCGCGCCGAACCTTCTACAACATCTATTCTCTACCTGAGGTCACTGAGACCCTTCGGCGATCCGGCTATCCGAACGTTTCGTTCATTCCTTTCGAAATCGATCGTGACCTGCCCAGGCCGACGCATGGCGGGATGGGCACGTACACGGAGAAGCTGGAAAGCGGCCATCGCCTGCAGCGCTCCGGGCCTCTGTTGATGCCGTGGTACTTTGTGCTCGCCCGGCGGTAACGCTACCGTGATGTCACGCCGCGGCCATACCTACCTGACAAAACGGACGGAGACCATATCGATATGGAGCGAAGATCATTTCTAGCGACGCTCACCGCTTTAGCTGGACCGGGACATTGCGACGGTGCAAACCAAACCCAATACGAATCTGACGTTGCACCATCTCTGGATCGGAGGGGAGCCGAGCAATGCTGCGGAGTCGTGAGTGTGAAGTCTGCTCCATTCAATGCAAAGGGCGACGGGATTGCCGATGATACCCGTGCGTTCACCGCAGCCAAAGCGGCCTCGAACACGATTCACCTTCCCCCGGGGGTCTACAAGATCGCGAAGTTCGACGGTTCTAATGTAAGCCTCGTGGGTAGCGGCCGAGGAGTGACGACAATCCAGGGAGACGGAGATCTCGTCGTGAATGCTGCGCGCTTCAATTTGGAACGCGTGACGATCCGCAACACGAAAATCCGCGGGAGGCTAGTCTCTCTCGGTGCCGGGTCCGACATCGACAGATCCAGGTTCGCCGACGTAGAGTTCGGAATGGCGTCGAGTCACGTTTACGCAGCTCGCGTATGTGTGGATTGGTGCTTCGAGAACTGCCGCTTTAATGACGCCAGCGACACTTCACGCTATTTGAAAGGGGCCTGGGCGTTCAAGGAAATCGGCTGCTACAGCTGGTACAATGGAGTTGGTCTCCGGATCAATGGTGGGACTACCATTTCAAGTCTGGGGTGCGTGTACGAGTACAACACGAGTCAGGCGGTGATCCTGTCGGCTGAAGCGCGTGGGACGATCAACAACATTCTCTTTCAGGGCACCCACTTCGAATCGAATGGCACACATGGAGGCACCGAATCGGTGCGTCTCGAAACAGTCGCCCCAGAGCGGATCCGCAACGTGGCCTTCAACAGTTGCGCATTCCTCTCCCTTAAAGGCGCTCAACATGTTTACGCAACTGCCGGTGGCGGCGGTAACATCGCCCGCATTTCATTCCGCGACGTCTTTGCTTCCGATAAGCTTATCAACGCTGGCTTTGCACCGATCTTCGACAACGTCGAAATGAATACCGGGTCACCGCCCGCTGACGCTCTGTCAGTCGAATCGTTGCTCTCCAGCGTGCAGAGGTCACCGCCTCATCGCTGAGGTCAGCTACGCGCGCGCAGAACGATTGTCGTTACCGCTCAGAGCGTGCGTAGGCGAATCGGAAGTGCCGGCGAAGTGGCCAGCGTCATGCTCGTCCGCTTGGGTGATTCGGCGCAACCGGTGCCATGTATCACGAAGAAACGCCATGAACAGGCCCAGCACTGCTCCTAACGCAATCCCGAGTACCACGGTGGAAACGGTGCGCCTCGGATCGGGCGCGTACGGAAGCTCGGGACTTTCCAGTACCGTGATCGCTGGCATGTTTCTGACCTCGTCGATGCGCGCGCGCTGATATGCTTCAACGAGAGATGTGTATAGCTGCTGGCGCATCGTAACATCGCGGTTGAGGCGATCGCGGTCCAGCTGAAGCTGGGGAGTATTGAATTGTCGGTTTGATTCCAGGAACGCAGCCAGGCGCCCCTCCGCCTGGCGCAGCTCCGCCTCGGCGATGGCGACGCGCTGCTCCACGAACTCCCGCTCTGGCGTCGCATGTCCCTGCTGTGTCCGAACATTGAGACTGTCGATCTCCTCGATTATTCTCGCTGCCAGCTCCTGGGAGAGCTCCGGATGAGGCGTCTTGACCTTGAGGACCACCGCCCCAGTTTTCGACACGGTCGTCGCAACTTGCTTGGCCAACAGTCCAACCGTTGCGTCGCGTTTCTGCGCGACCGGCGCGGGCCCAGGATTGTACAACTCAGCCAGGGTGCCACTGACGACCTGGGGGCCAGCCCGGTAAGAAAACTGAGACTCTGCAACCGGTCGCAAGATCTCCGATGACACGGCCAGGTCGGCGTAAGCCTGTGGTGTCATGCCGGTGCTACCAAAAGGGAGCGAAAGCCCGATCTGAGATGCTAGGCCGGCGATCGCTTGTTGTTGGTACTGCTGGGCCTGAGGCTTGAACAGCGCGCTTGCAGTGAATGTCGTGGGACGCATTGCAGCACGAACGCCGCCCGCCACGCCCGCCGCTAACGCAACCCCGCAGATAAGCACCCGGTTACGCGCGATGGCGCGCGTAACGGCCGCCACGGAAATCTGATCGGATTCGTCGACCGGGGCCGCACGTTCAACGCTATTCATGGGTTGGATGGCAGGGGGAGCCACGGTAGGTCACCGGAGAGAAATGTTCAGGATCGTCGCCTGCGCATCACCCGCTGAAGACGCACGCGGACTGCCGGCAAGCGACCAGCGAGTCCGGCCAGTCCAGAACGGCAGGTATGCCTGCTTCAGAAAGTACGCTCCACACACCGCCATGAGCAGATTCATCGGGTATGCTTCGAACATTATCGTCGTCACCCCATAGAGCACAAATATGACAGTCGCGACGTACAGATCCAACCGGCGGCTGCAAATGACTGTGATCGCCCAGGTAAGACAGAAGAGTGCGAAAAATATCGCTCCGCCCACGCCAAGGTTGCCCAATATGCTCGCATATGTCGAGTCTACGATTGTCGGGATCGCGTCCGTCCGAAGGCCGCTGGCGCCGTTCGCCACCAACGAGACGGCGGTGTTTGTCACATAGCCGAAGGCAGTAGGCACCCATTCACTGTGCCGAAAGAGATTCAGGAAGATGTCCAGTCTGGTCCCACCGGAAACCGCTACGTAATCCTGCTGGCGGCCGGTTAGCGCTGGAAGGAGCGGGAACAGGACAGCCACGGCTGCCGCACCCACCGGGAGCAGGAGCCATATTCGGCGAATGCCGAGTATCAAGAGCGCGGCGACAACGGCGAAGACCACCAGTCCCGTCCCAGACTGGGTCAGGAATATGCTCGCCGGCACGATCGCGTACGTGACCCGGCGAAGAGTACGACCGCCAGCGTAGAAATGAACGAAGAACAGCACCGTCATCGCAAAAAAGCCGGCGGTGATCGGGATGAGGAAAAACCCGGGCACGCGCGCCGCCAGTCCAAAGGCGTTACTGCCATACCAGTGACTCATGAAGAACAGTTCCACAATCTGTAGTGAAAACTGTACGATCAGCATCAGGCCAAGCAGCCGCGCAAGCCGCTGCATGAGAGTCTGATCTACGAATTCATAGATGAAGAACGTTACAAAAACGGGAACTATCCACCTCAGCCCGGCGAGCGCGAGCGTAAGACTATCCGAGGCCAAGACCGCAACTACTGCCGTATAAAGCAACAGGATCAGGAAAGGCATTGCGAGCAGATTCGTTCGCCCCGACCGGGCAATGCGCATCAGTCCCAGCATAATCAACACGAGCATCAAGATGTCCTTAACGCTCTTGACGTACACAGGCGTGTAAGCGACTACTTGGGATTGTACCAATCCACGCAGGAGAGCCAACAGCTCACCGATGCTGAATAGAGGGGTCAGGGCAACCCCTACAACAATCAGCGTGCGCGCAAACGCCGCCGTGTCAGCTTTGAACGTCGGGTATCTCACGTGTGCTGCGGTGTGCCGCGTTCGCGATCTGAGAGGAGGAACGTTATGAACTCCGAGATTCTTTGCGCCTGCTTTCTCCACGTCTTCTCTGCGAGAACGAATGAGCGTGCCCGCGCGCCGAGCGCTTGACGTTGTGAGGAACTCATGCTCGCGAGGCGCCGAACCGATGTGGCTATCTCACCCGGCGTGTCTGCCGGGACAACTAGCGAGTAATCTCCGTAGATCTCCGCCACTTCTGGGGTGCTACAAGTCGATACTACTGGCGTTCCGGTCGCCAGGTACTCGATAAGTTTGGACGGGAACAGGTAACGCGCTGACGCATGCGACGCGGAATGGGGGTTAACCAGAGCATCCGCTCTCCCGTAAAGCACTAACAGTTCGTCCTGTTCTGGGAATCCCCAGTAAGTGATGCGCGGGTCTCTGGCGGCTGCGTCGCGGACAGCTTCCTCGAGTGGTCCGCGCCCTGTAACCCAAAGCGCATACCCGTTACCCTCGAGCAACGCGAACGACGCGAGGAGTAGCGGAATACCTTTCAGGTCGGACAGGCCACCCGCATACATCACCACGAAAGGTCTGGTCGACGCGTCAGATGCCACGTCTGTGGTGGAGGCCGAGCGCATGAGCGCGTCTGGCACGGCTCCCTCCATCTCGATGAACGGAGTGCCCGGGGCAAACTCGCGCGCCATCGTTCGCGTGAGGACCACAAGCCCGTCGAAGAGCGGTAGCGTTTTCACTTGTAGCTGATAATCGAGTTGCCGGAGGGGAGTATCCGGGAGCAGCCCGTGCCCCGGGACCTGAATATCGGCCACGATCGCGACGACGCGTGTGCGCGAAAGCCACCCCGCAACAATGGCAACGATTCCAGGTGGACTGTATAGGTTGTACAGTAGAAATACGCGCCTGCGTCGGCGCTCGCGCCACGCCCACATCAGGAGATACGGAAAGAGTGCAATACCACTCGTTATGGTCTTGAGCGGACCGACGTTCACGAATGGGAGTAGTGTGGTACGCAACGAGCCGAGTAGCGTTGTCCTGCCAACCGAAAAACCGAGCTGTTGGTACGTTGGGAAAGATGGAACTGGCCGCAACGCGTAGACGTGAGTCACATCGACGGCGGTTGTGCGCAGCGAGCCGAGGAGAGACTCCTGAAACTGCGTCCCGGCGGCGCTGAACGCCGGATTCTGAGCGACACGTCCAGCCGTGTCGATCAATCCAACGAACGCGCAAGCGACTCGGTCGTCGCGTCGATGCATCGCTCCAGCTGCCCCGTTCACTAGATCATACCGAGATGCTTGCGGCCAGCTTCACGACAGCGAGCGGTAAACGGTCATCGTCTGCTCCGCACACCGCTGCCACGAGAACTCCGCTGCCCGCTCGGTGCCAAGCCGCCGCAATTTGCTGGAATACTCTGGAGACCCGACTACGCAGGATAGAGCGCGGGCCATGTCCTCAACATCACAG
>JBPCQO010000091.1:0-22687 GCA_050998035.1 Gemmatimonadaceae bacterium
AGACGGCAATGCCGAGCAGAGACGAGGTGCGAGAGACGTTCCGCTTCGCGGAAGACGACGACGACGACCTCGGCGGCTACAGCGGTGGCCGCGGCCGGAAGTCGCGCTACGACGAGGAAGAAGACGAGGAGGGTGGCTGGAGTGTGAACCAGGACAACAGCGACCAACTCTGGGACAGCGCCGAAGACGCCGAGGAAGATGATGAGGAAGGTGGTGAGGCCGTAGAAGGGGCGGAAGAGGACGAGGTCGATCTATTTCCCCGCGCGCCGGGTGAGGAAGAGGATCTGGACGAGGAGGACGGGTCGCTGGTACGCGCGCCTGGTCGTCGTGGCCGGCCCAAGGGGTCGGGGAAGAAGAACGTCTCGCCACCAGCAGAGAGATCCATTCTTGACACGCCCAACTCGTTCGCCAGCGCGCTCGTCGGAGCGCCTGGTGCCGGCGCCTCCGATGCGGATTCACTCGACGCAGCGGACGATGAGGAAGAAGATGAGGACGATGAGGAATTCGAGATCGTGGAAGTGATCATCGTCGACTCGCTGGACGATTCCGACATCGATGAGGGTGGCGAAGGTAGTGAGGGTGGTAAGGGTGGCGCGCCGCCGAGCTCGGGCGGTGGGCGGAAATCCGCCTCAAAGGGGGGTAGCTCTAGCAGTGGCACTGGCGGTCGTAAGACGACGGGCGCGAAGAACGCCAGCGCGTCGACGTCTGGCGCCAGGAAATCCGCGTCCAAGTCCGCCGCTAAATCGGGCTCGAAGACCGGGAGCAGCTCCGGCGCGAAGACAGCCGCGAAGGGAGCATCAAAGTCGGCGTCGAAATCGCCGGCTAAATCAGCGTCCAAGTCAACATCCAAATCCGTATCGCGGACGGGCGCCAAGTCTGCTTCCAAGTCGGGTACGAAGTCGGCGGCCAAGAAGGCAACTCCCAAGAAGGCCGCTCCCAGGAAGGCGACCGCAAAAAAGACAACCGCAACACACGGCTCGGCCGCTCGTAAGGGCGCGAACAGCAAGAGCACCGCGAAGTCTGGCGTACGGAAGTCGTCCGGCCCAGCGGCGAAGAAGAGCTCGGGCCAGAAGAGTGGCGGGCGCACCGCCGCGAAGAAGAGCACCGGCCGCTCGCGCAGGTAACGGCGTAGCTCGGCCGCTATATCATTGTACCTGAAGCGAGGCCTCCGGAATCACCGGAGGCCTCGCTCTTTTCGCACCACGGTAGCTGGTAACAGTCTAGGGCGATGTGAGCAGCGCGGCGTCCAGCACAGCGAGTTCGTGAGCCAGCGCTGAGCACAATCGTGCCGTTGCCACGCGAACGGGCTCATCCCGGCCAACTGCCGCGAGCGGGCCGCCAATTCGGACAAAGCAAGTTGGGAGTTGCTGCTTACGGAACTCGAAGCGCAGCGCCACCGGGAGTAGCGTAGCCTCGGGCACGGCTCTGGCGATGCGGGCGAGTCCGCTTCTGAACACAAGCGGCGCTCGCTCGGCGAGCAGTGCGCCCTGTGGGGCAACCCAGAGCGTGCGGCGTGGGCCGCCCCTGAGCACCTTCACGGCATGATCCACAGTGGCGCGCGCGTCACTCAGCGAGCTACTGGTTGCGCCAAAGCAGCCAAGGCGGCGAAAGAAGCGGTACCGGGCCAACTGCTCGCCTTCCATGATCGCGTAGCTCTCGCGCCGGAACAGGTCGCGCGATAGAACGAACGGGACCACGGCATCCCACCATGCGCTATGGTTGATGAATGCAATTACAGGCGCGTCGCTTTCGGCCCAGGATGTGCCGGATGTGCCGTCGCTACACTCTGCGTGTGTAACGTGTACGCGCGCGAAGGAGCGTTTTACGAGCCTGCGGCCGTAAGCGATATAGATTCGCTCCAGGAACGCATTCCGACGATCTGCGATAAACATGGCCCGATACCGCTTGGGGTTACGCCCCTCCGACGTGAACGACGACATAAGGGACGAGACGAACGACGCGCTTGCGGATGATACCGCGGGCGAGGAGTCGCCCGGCTGGCGTAAGTTACTGATGTCGGGCGGTGCGCTCCTCGGCGTCGCCGCTGCCTACAACGCCATCGCGCGACGCGGCGTCGACAGGCTTCCCAATCTCATTGGTGGAGAGGAAGGCGGCTGGAGCTGGCGTGGACGGCGGATCTCGTTTACCAAACGAGGGAGCGGGCCCGCGGTCCTCCTGATTCACGGGATCCATGCAGCTGCCCAGTCGTACGAGTGGCGGCACAACGTGGACTATATCGCGCGGGACCACACGGTCTACACTGTCGATCTGCTGGGCTTCGGCCGCTCCGACCGGCCGGCCATTCGCTACAGCGCGCGACTGTACATATCGCTCATCTCCGACTTCGTGGCTCAGGTGATTGGCGGTCCGTGTGTCCTCGTCGCCAACTCGCTGAGCGCGGCGTACGCAATTATTCTCGGCGCACGTGACCCGCATCGCTTCCCCGCCCTGGCACTGATCGAGCCCACTGGGCTCACCCGGCTGAATCAGGCTGTGGGCGTGGCCGCCGATGCCGGCCGGATGGCGATCGACACGCCGGTGGTAGGAACGGCGGCGTTCAACGCGCTGGTGTCGCGCCGGACCCTGCGCAAGTTCCTGGAAGATGCCTACGCCGACAACACCCTGGTGACTGACGAGCTGTTGGACGTGCAGTACGAGACGGCCCATCAGCGCGGTGCTCGGCACGCTCCAGCCGCGTTTATCGCCGGGCACCTCAACATCGATGTACGCCGCGCTCTGCGGCGACTGAACCAACCGACGCTGTTGTTTTGGGGCGAGGACGCGCAGATCGCCCCGGTCGAAGAGATCCGCGGCTTCCGCACGCTCAAGCCGGATTTTGATGTGCATATACTTTCGCCGTCGGGAGATCTGCCGCAAGACGAGCGTCCGGACGAGTTTAACGTTATCCTATCCACATGGCTGAATCGCCGGTTGCACTCCTCCGCGCCCACTCTCGACATGCGCCCTGGAACGCTCGGGGACTCGCAGCTCACGCCGCCAGTCTTGTAGACGCGGCTGGGATCCGTCCCACCAACGCGTCGGCACGCGCTGCACCGTCGGCGCGCTCGGTCCGCTTCTACGTCTCCGCCGGTCTGATCGACAGACCCGAGGGAACGGGAACGGCCGCGACTTACAACTACAGGCACCTGCTGCAGCTCCTGGCGGTGAAGATCCGCCAGCGCGAAGGGCAGTCGTTGGAGCTGATAAAAAAAGAGGTGCGCACGCTCACCGGCGACGTGCTGGAGCGACGAGTGGCTGGCTCGTTGGAGCCGGCGCTCGCCGTCCGTGCCGATGTGGTCGCCGCACGGGGAGACGAACCAGTCACCTGGAGACGAATCGAGGTGGCCGACGGCATCGAGCTGCACGTGCGTGAGGATTCGATCGCCGCGAGAAACGACTCGGTGGTCGCGATGCGCGAGGCGGTGCGGGCGGCACTGGGACGGCAGGGACGCTAGAGGTGCTCGTCGGATTGTAAGACCGCATGCAGCGCCGTCTCCACGGGACGTTGCATGATGCAGTCGGTCTGCAGATCGGTGCCGAGCTGAAAGGGCTGATCTCCAACGCGGCGGAAACCGCACTTGTGATAGAACGCGATTGCACGCGCATTCCGCTCCCACACGCCGAGCCATAGTGTGCGCGCTCCACGCTGGCTGACCTCGAGCAACGCTCGCTGCATGAGCGCTTGGGCAACGCCGCGGCCTTGCCACGCGGACACTACGTAGAATCGCTTGAGCTCGATCGTGGGTTGTCCAGTCACGCATGGCGGAGTGTCGCCGCTCCCCAGGGCCGCGTATGCGATGAGATCGTCGGCACCGCTGCCCTCGGCCGGCGCAACCAGAAGAATCACTCCGTTGGTGCTGCCCAGCTCGGCGGCTTGTAGATCCGGCGTGAAAGTGGCGCCGATGTACGTGGCCATGTCATCGGGCGAATTGTCTGCACCGAAGGTAGCGGCGAACGTGCGTGCAGCGAAGTCGGACAGTGCGGCCGCGTCTGTCGGGGTTGCGACGCGGATGTGGATTGGCGTCATGCGCTCGCCTATGCCGTCTCGATGATTGACTGGACTACGGGGCGTCGCGTCCACGCAGTGACGACGACACCGGCGAGCACCACGGCGCCGCCCACGAACGTGGTCCAGCGCGGGATCTCGTGAATGCCCGGGATGATGGCGCCGAGGAGCGTGGCGCCGATGGGCTCACCCAGAACGGTGAGATTAACGATGTAGGCGGGGAGATGCTCCAGCGCCCAGTTCATCCCCGTGTGACCGACCAGCATCGGCCCCACCGCAAGGCCGAGAAAGATGAGCAGCTCGCGCGGGGGTTGCGGCACGATTCTGATTCCGGATGCGCCCCCAATCAGCAGTAGCGCGACGAGCGCGGCGCTGTAAACGATGCCAACGTATGACCACGCGCCCAGCTCAGCACGCAGGCGCCGCCCGAGCGTCATGTACAGCGCCGCCGCTGCACCCGCTCCTATCGAAAGGAGATTTCCAAGCAGCGGACGTTGCGCGCTGTTGGGTGCCGCCGGCCCGGCGCTGAAGATGTCGGGTCCGGTGATGATCGCGGCCCCGATCATGGCGAGCGCGAGTCCCATCATCTGCCGACGGCTGGGCGCCTCGTGTACGATGAACACCGACAGGAGTGCGACAAAGCCCGGCTGCAGACTGGTCACCAGCGTGGTCGACGCGGCGATCGTGGTGAGATGGATGGACGCGTTCCAGGCCCAGAAGTGCAGCGCCAGAATCACTCCGGCACCCAGGGCGAGCAGCCAGTCGGTGCCGGCGAGCGTTCGCCACTGCCGCCACTCGCCGGTGATGACGAGCATTACCGCGATCGCAACGAGCGCGAACGCGAGACGACCCGCTGCGATGGCGACCGGATCTGCCGACGACAGCCGCACGAGCGGCCCGGCGAATGATATTCCGAGCAGCGATGCGCCGAGGACCCAGGCGGGTGGCACGCGCGTCGATCTGGGCGGAGCGGCGTGAGGCATGCGGCCAAGATAACAGACGGCGTTACGCCTGTGCGCTTGTAGTGTCGCGCGTCGGGTTCAAGGAGTCGCCAGCGGCCAGCGTTCTACGTCAGGTACCGCGCACCCCGCTCGCCGCGCAGATGCTCGGCCAACACGCGGCGAGCCTCGATAGCATCATCGGGTGACAACCAGTCGGCCGCAACAATCCGCTTTCCTCTCCCCTCCACGGCAAGCGCTACGCGGCCAGACCGTGTTACAAGCAGAGCACCAGCACCGCGCGGGCGGGACAGCGGGTCGCGATCCATTCCTTCCAGTGCGAGTGTGTAGGGGTTCGCGGGATCGCTCGTGGCGAGCACTGTAAATGGCGCGTCCTCAGCCGCTGCACCCGCAACTTCTCGCAGTCGCTCCACCGCATCCGGCAGCGCGAATTGCGCACCTGCAAGTCCGCGGACAAAGTAGCCGCGCCTGACCTCGCCACGAAACTCAAGGCGCTTGAGCTCCTGGTATATGGTGCGCCACGATACCGGCGGCCGCTCACGGCGCCACCAGTCGCGCGATACTACACCGTAACGATGGAGCCATTGTCGAGCTACAGCGCCGGCACGTTCCTCCTCGTCGAGTGGGGCGCCGAGCACGCCAGGTTTCTGCACCAGCGACCAGCGGCCGGTCCAACCGGCTGCACCCCGGCTGCCGGCAACACGATCGGGCCGTTCCCACTTGGGGAGACTGCGCAGATTGGGACGGCGGTGACGGATGGGCCGGTCCGTGCGCTCCACGAAGCTCTTGGGGAGCCAGCGATCGGGATCGTACGATACGTTCGGTATCATCGGCTTCCAGCGGACCACCTGCCGCATGGCATCCGCCGTGTCGTTGGTGATGAGACTCATCGCCACCAGCTCGCGCAGTGCCTCACGCAACGAAAGCGACGTGATCGACAGGACCACCTGCAGGTCGGTGATAAAGGACGCGCCCTCGCTCACGATCGCGTCGTACACCAGACGCGCATCCGTACTCAACGAATCGAGCGCGCCGGTGTCACCTGCCAGCCATATGTTGCCCGTTCCTCGCTCGAAGAACTTGATCCGCGCGAGCGCGACCGCTGTATCCGATGCGTCGCTGGCATTCGCGTCTCGGTTGTTCTCGCCGATCCACACTGGCTCTCCGCTGGCCATCCACTCACCGAGCCAGGCGGCGTTGTAATCGTGCACGCGGCTCTTGAGATAGTCTCGCTCCCACGCGGCGGCTGGCCGTGCGAGACCGAATAACTGTCGCGTCACCGTGGCGACCCCACCGACTCCATCAACTCTGTCGCGCGGATCCACGTGTTGCCATCGCGCGAGAAACGCCGCGAACGACGACATCTCGACTGCTTCGATCTGCTTGCGCAGTGCGGCCAACGCTCTGCGCCTCGCCAGCTCGGCGATCTTGCGCGACAGGTATTCTGTGCCGCTCACCTCCTGTCTGAACTTCCCGACCACAACGCGGCCGCGCTCGCGCCACTCGCGCAGCCGAGCCTCGATCCAACGGATGGACCAGCCATATCGCTCGTGGATCTCTTCGGCTGTTACAGGTCCCGCGAGCGCCACGTATTTGGCGAGCAGTCCACGCCGGCCGCCCTCGCCTTCACCGTAGTCGGCGGCCTTTGCTGGGTCCGTGCTGGATTGGAGCACCGCCTTGCGACGCTCCACGATCTCCCAGATCGCCTTCAACGTCTCGTCGTCGTGCTCGACGTTGCCCATCACCTCGTCCAGCATCGTGCGGTCAAGCGACAGCAGCGCCGCTCGCTGCTCCGCGCGCGGTGTGTCGTCGCCGTACAGCCAGTCCATCACGAACCCGAACTGCAGACTCGACGCGAACGGCGATGGTGTATCGGTCTGCACCACGTGAACCGCGATCCGCTTCTCTTCAATCGCGCGGAGCACATCCTTCATGGCGGCGACGTCGAACGCGTCCTGCAGTACCTCGCGATACGTCTCCACCAGAATCGGGAAGCTCGGAAAGTCGCGCACCGTCTGCAGCAGATCGAGCGCCTTGAGCCGCTGAAGCCAGAGCGGCATTCGCCTGGTCGGCATTCCGCGTGGCAGCAGCAGCGCGCGTCCGGCGTTCATGCGAAAGCGCGCCCCAAACAGCGACGATGCGCCGACCTCCTCCAGCACCAGCTGCTCGGCTTCGGCCGGTGTGATGGAGATAAGCGACTGCACCGGTGGCAGCGACGCGAGCTCGGGCATGCGGATCATGATGCCGTCGTCGGTGGTCTGCACCTGAACGTCGGCGCCGCCCAGCGATTCACGCGCGCGATGCGCCAGCGCCATCGCCCACGGTGCATTCACACGACCGCCGAACGTGGCGTGGATTACAACGCGCACCGAACCGGTCTCGTCTCGGAAGTGCTCGACGACGATGTTGCGATCGTCGGGGACGATCCCCGTCGCCAGGCGCTGCGAGGCGATGTAGCGCCTGAGCGTCGTGATCGTCGCCTCGTCGCATTCGTACCGGCCGCGCAGCTCCTCGTCGCTCACGCCCTCGTTCAGCTCGCGGCGCAGCTCACCCACGCGTGAGCTGAGCGCGACCGAACGCGCGGAATACTCGCCGTGCCAGAACGGCATCCGCGCTGGCGCCCCGGGCGCGGGGATCACGATCACGCGATCGTGCCCGATCTCCGATATCCGCCAGGTGCTGGAGCCGAGCTGGAAGACGTCACCCACGCGCGACTCGTGCACGAACTCCTCGTCCAGCTCGCCCAGACGAGTCCGGTCGGCCAGGTTCACCGAGTAGAGGCCGCGGTCCGGAATGGTGCCGCCCGAAATTACGGCGGTCATCCGGCTCGCCCGCGATCCGCTCAGCATGTTGCTGGCACGATCGAAGGTGATACGCGCCTCCAACTCGGCAGCCACTTCGGACGGGTACTTCCCCGACAGCATTGCGAGAACTTCGTCCCACGCGGCACGCGGCAGCGCGTGGTATGGATACGACCGCCGGACCAGCGCGTACAGCGCGTCCGCATCCCAGTCATCTACAGAGACCGCCGCCACCACCGCCTGGGCCAGCACGTCCAGTGCGTTCTGCACCACGCGGGTCGGCTCCACCTCGCCCGCGCGCATCGCGGCGACGATAGCCGCCGTCTCCACCGCATCGTCCCGGAACGTGGGTACGAACACGCCGCGACTCGCCACGCCCAATGTGTGACCGGCGCGACCGACGCGTTGCAGCGCGGCAGAGACGCGCTTGGGCGACTGAAGCTGCATCACCAGATCAACGGTGCCGATGTCGATGCCGAGCTCAAGGGAGCTGGTGGTGATGAGGGCGCGCAGCTCGCCAGCCTTGAGCCGCTGCTCCAGCATGAGGCGGCGTTCGCGGGCGATGGAGCCATGGTACGGTTGCGCGATCTCCTCACCTGCAAGGTCGTTCACGCGCGCCGCTATGCGCTCCGACTGCGCCCGATTGTTGACGAACACGAGTGTGGTACGCGCCGACTGGAGCTGCTCCAGCACCAGCTTCGCGACCGACGGCCAGACGCTCCCGTCTACCTTGGCCAGATCAGGCACTGGCGATCGGACGGAAAGCTGTAGCTCTTTGGTGAGACCGCAGTCCACGATGGCAACTGGCCGATCGGTCCCGCCTAGAAATTGCGCGACTTCTTCAAGTGGACGCTGCGTGGCGGAGAGGCCGATGCGCTGGGGAGAAACACCGGCGGTCCCAGAATTCCCGGGATTCTCGGGATTCCCCGTCACGCCCTGCTCTACCTGGTGTACCAGACGCTCCAGCGTCACCGCTAAATGTGCTCCGCGCTTGGTACCGGCTACTGCATGGATCTCGTCCAGGATTACCGTGCGCGTGGTGGCGAACATCCCCCGCCCACGCAGGGAGGTGAGCATGATGTTGAGCGACTCGGGCGTGGTGATGAGGATGTGCGGCGACTTGCGCACCATCTTCTGACGCTGGCTGGCGGGCGTATCACCTGTGCGCACGGCCACGCGAATCTCAGGGAATGCTTCGCCCGCCGCCTCGAAGCGCCGCTTGAGCTCCGCCAGTGGCCGCTCCAGGTTGCGCTGGATGTCGTTGTTGAGCGCCTTGAGCGGCGAGACGTACACCAGGTAGACACCATTGGCGAGCGGCCCCGATCGCCCTTGCTCGATCAATGCATTGAGCTCCCATAGAAAAGCGGCCAGCGTCTTTCCCGTCCCCGTGGGAGCGAGAATGAGCGTGTGCTCACCACTCGCAATTACCGGCCAGCCGCGCTCCTGCGGCGGCGACGGGAGTCCCATCGTTTCCAGGAACCAGGTCCGGACAATGGGATGGAACCGGTCCAGCGCCGCCGGTTCCGGCCCCGGTGAATCCGTTAAAGGACGCTGGAGAACTTGTCAGCCCCCCACTCTATCAGCTTCTCGGTCCAGGGCCGGCGCTCGAACTCCGGGAGCTTGATCTCCTTGGAATGGGTAATGTCGTCCAGAAAGACCGAGTCCATCTGCGCCCCGAAACTGGTGTCGAGTACGTTGAGGTTGGACTCGTTGTTGAATGCCATGGACCTGTTGTCAAAGTTCATCGAACCGACCGAGGACCACATCCCATCCACCGCGATGGATTTGGCGTGCATCATCGTCGGGATGTATTCGTAGATGCGGATGCCGCTCCTGAGCAGCTCCACGTAGTGCGCTCGGCCCGCGTATACGGTGGTCTTTACATCGCTCTTGTCACCGGCCGTAATCACGCGCACGTCCACGCCGCGCTCGGAAGCGCGCTTCAGCATGTTGCGAAATTCCTGATCGGGGACAAAGTAGGAATTGGTGATGTACAGCGTCTTCTTGGCCGCTGTGATCGACAGCGCCAGGAAGCGCGACGCAGGGGTGCTCCCCACGGAAGGGACGGTAAGCATGAGTCCCGCCACCGTCGGCCCGACTTCCTCGAAGGCACTCTCGGGAAAGTAGTTGTGGCCGGTGAGGAGAACGCCCGTCGCCTCGGCCCAACCCGAGGCGAAAGCAGCGTCGAGCGGCGCCACGGCGGGCCCCTCGAAGCGAACATTGGAGTCGCGCCACTGATGTTCGTGCACGCCATCACCAAGCCAGTAATCCGCCAGACCAAAGCCGCCGGTCCAACCTATGTGTCCATCTATCACCACGATCCGGACGTGCGACCGAGTGGCCGCCTTGTTCAAGGTGTACCACCTCAGTGGCCTGAGCCACTCCACTTGGGCGCCAGCGGCGCGCAACGAATCCAGAAAGTCGGTCTTCTTAAGCGGGCCCGAGCCGAAGGCGTCCAGCAGAACCAGCACCCGAACACCCGCCCGGGCCCGCTCCGCCAGCACGTCGCGCATCTTGTCGGCCACCTTGCCGGGCTCAGAGTAGTACATCTGAACGACGATGGTGCGCTTCGCACCCGCCAGGTCTTGCCACAGCTGTGGATAGCTCCCGTTCCCGTTCAACATCAACTGTACCTGATTGCCACTCCCGATGTGGGTCCCGGTATACAGCTCCATGGTGCGGCCAAAGAGTGAGTCGGTGACAGGAGGCGGCTGATCCTCGGGGCCTGGAGCAATCACGGTACGCACCGGCGTACCGTGTGTCAGCGTGAGCACTCCTATCAAGACCATGGCCGCCACAATCAGAAAGAGGCCAAACTCGGCGGCGTATCGCAGAACATTCATGCTTGGTGGACTTTCAAATTGTGTGATCCTGCCCGCAGCCATCCGCGTCGGGCACGGTAATTCCTGTACAGTCGGGCGACCGCCGGTTGCCTCTCCAAACCTCGGCCGGTCGCCCCTACAAGTCTCGTTCCATGACAATTTGCCCACTGCCACGCGTCATGGCACTGTCTATTCTATAAGGTATGTCCCTAGCAGTAGCCCTCCGCCGGCCAACGACAAAGACGGTTCTCCTGGACCGCACACTTGAAGCGCTCCCGCTCTTCAGGCTGAGCGACTCAGCTGAGGAAGGGGCCATAAGTTACACTCCCGAGGAGGGGGGTGGCCGGTGGCGTGTACTACCTGCCCCGGGCGATCGACTCCCAGGCACCTTCGATCAGGACGTTTACGTCGAGCTGATGCACCGGTACAGCGATGCCGGGTCGCCAGACGACGGGGCCGTGACATTCACCCTGCATGCGTTCCTGCGCTCCATAGGTCGCAAAGTCGATGGCCGCACCTACGAACAGCTGCGTTGTGCCCTCACGCGCCTGGAGCGAACCACTCTGGAGTCTGCCGGAGTGTATGGGACCCCATCGGATCCAATGTTAGAGGGGAGTTTCGCGCTACTGAATGCTGTGACAATCGAGCGACGCAGGCTCACGGACAGGGATCAGCTTGCCCTCTTCTCCACTCTGGCTGCCTCGGAGCCTGGGGACGCGCGCGTGGTAATATCACCCCTGGTGCGCGCTAACATAGCAGCCGGAAATACCGTAACGCTATCGCTGCCTCAGTATCAGAGTCTCGCGAATCCCGTCGCGCGACGTTTATACCGGCTGCTGAGTGTGGTTCGGAGCGTTGGGGACGAGGACGGCGGATCGTGGCGTGTTCCGCTTGAGCGGCTCGCCGCGCAGCTGCCGCTCACGCAACGGTATCCTTCTCACTTGCAGCGCGTCCTCATACCAGCACATGAGATGCTGATCACGGCTGGGCTGCTGCGCGACGCGACCTTTCGGCAGACCGACCGTGAGTGGCATGTAGAGTACGCCTTCGCAACGCGGAACCATACGGCCCCGTAACTTTAGAATCCTTATGCGTAAATTCCGCGTTTCACGTCTAGCCGTCCTCGGGGCGGTCGCTCTCCCGCTCGTCGCGGGAGCTTTCGTTTTCCAGCAGCAGCAGAACGTCGCGAGCGCCCAGCTCCTCGATGAAGTGCTGCGCATCACCGCCTCACGCTACGTCGATAGCGTCGGGTCAAACGCACTCTACGAGAAAGCCGCTCAGGGCCTCGTGCATGAGCTGAAGGATCCATATTCGGTGCTGTTCACGCCCAAGGAGTGGGCGGCGTTCAGCCAACAGACTGGCGGCAAGTACGGCGGCATCGGAATGGAGATCGCCGAGACGCAGGGCTTCGTCACCGTGCAGCGCGTATTCCCGCACACGCCCGCGGCCGCTGGCGGAGTTCAGGAAGGCGACCGCATCATCCAGATCGATACCGCCAACGCCCGTGGCTGGACCACGGCGCAGGTGTCTGACAAGCTCAAGGGCGACCCTGGCACTCGCGTGACCGTGAAGTTTGGCCGGCCGAACGTAGCCCAGCCAATCCCGATGACGTTCACCCGCGCCATCGTACACATACCGGCCGTTCCGTACACGCTCGTCTTTGATAATGTGGGCTACGTACCGGTACAGCAGTTCAATGAGACAGCCAGCCAGGAGCTGGACGACGCCGTCGCACAGGTCACCAAGAATGGCGCCACTCGTCTGGTCGTGGACCTGCGCGGCAATCCGGGCGGTTTCCTGGATCAGGCCATCACCATGAGCAACCTGTTCCTCAAGCAGGGCGAGTCTATCCTGAGCGTGCGCGGCCGCACCGGTGAGGTTCAGGCCTACACCGCCACCGACGCACCTCGCCAGCCATCGATCCCGATCGTCGTACTCATAGATGGTCACAGCGCTTCGGCCGCCGAGATCGTCGCGGGCGCCCTGCAGGACCACGATCGCGCACTGCTGGTCGGGACCACGTCTTTTGGAAAGGGATTGGTACAGAGTCTCTTCCAGCTGGAAGGCGGCTACGCACTCAAGATGACGACGGCCAAGTGGTACACGCCGAGTGGACGCTCGATTCAGAAGGAGCGCAAGCTTCTGCCTGACGGAGAGTTTGTGGAGGTGATGCCTGACTCGCTTGAGAGCGATTCGGTCAAACGCGCGCGGCCCAAGTACAAGAGCGATGCTGGCCGGATCGTGTACGGCGGCGGCGCTATAACTCCAGACATCATCGTTAAGCCGGACACGCTCACCACACCGGAGCAGAAGCTGCTTCAGTCGCTGGCACCCAAGCAGCAGATATTCGCGTCCGAGCTGCAGGACTATGCCAGCGCGATGAAGGGCAAGGTTCCGCTCAACTTCACCGTGACTCCGCAGATGCGGTCCACCTTTGTTGGACGGTTGCGCGCCAAGGGTGTGACGGTTGACTCGACGCTGCTCGTCTCGGGCGGCGCGGAGCTCGATCGGATCATTGGGATGCGACTCACAGCGCTCGCGTTCGGCGATTCGGCTACCAAGCGGAAGTATCTGATTGACGACAACCAGCTGCAGAAGGCGATCGCCGTGCTCAAGGCGGCGCCGAATCAACAGTCACTCTTCACTCTTGCGCAGCGTGAGAATGGAGCCACTGCATCGCGCTAGACGCCGTGGCTGATCGTGCGGCCTCGTTCATCGGAACCAGTAACGAGGCCGCCGCGACGGCGCGCGCTTCGAGACTGAGCGACTCTATACCGAGCGACTCGATACTGAGTGACGCGGCGGCGACGACCATGGCTACTCCCACGGTCGAGCCGTCGCGTAGCTCACTTGGCATCACCGTGCTGGCGGTGCTCGCGGTGGTGTACACGCTCTACTTTGGTCACGCCTTCTTCGTACCTATCATCTTCGCGATGCAGCTCAACTTTCTGTTGAGCCCCGCGATTCGGTGGGCGAGGCGGCGGCTTGGAATTCCGGCCGGCATCAGTTCGGCGCTGCTCATTCTCACTCTTGCCGGTGGGGTTGGGCTCGGAGTGTACGAGCTCGCCGGGCCGGCGCGCGCGTGGCTGGTGTCGGCGCCCTCCACGCTGTCCAAAGCGGGCGCAAAGCTGCACACGGTGCTCAAGCCGATGGAGCAGATGTCGCGGACCGCTGAGCAGATGGAGAAGGCGAGCAACGTCAGCGGCCAGCCGGCCACGAGCCGTACGGTCGTCGTTGCGGGACCAAGCCTCGGCTCACGCTTCTTGGGTACCACGCAGAGCATCTTTGGTACGCTGCTCGAAGTGCTGGTGCTGCTCTTTTTTCTCCTGTCGGCGGGCGATCTCTTCCTGCAGAAGGTGATCAAGGTGCTGCCGCGCACAACAGGTCAGAGCGTTGCGGTAGAGGTCGCGCGCCAGATCGAGACATCGCTATCGAGGTATCTGGTTACGTCGGCGTTTCTCAATCTGATGGAAGGCGCGTTCGTGGGTGGCGTGATGTTCCTGCTGGGAATGCCCAATCCGTTGCTATGGGGCGCGATGGTGACGGTGTTGGAATTCATCCCGTATGTTGGTGCTTTCGCGATCATCGCGGTCCTCACCGTGGCTGCGCTCACAGTGTTCAACAACGTGGGACACGCGCTGCTGGTACCGGGGAGCTTCGTTGTCGTGAATCTGATTCAGGGCAACTTCATCGGGCCCATGATTATGGGACACAGACTGTCGCTCAACCCCGTCGCCATCTTCATCGGTGTGGCGTTCTGGTGGGAGGTGTGGGGAATCCCAGGTGCCTTCCTCGCTGTTCCACTCCTGGCCACACTGAAGATCGTGTGCGATCACGTTCCATCGCTCGCGCCTGTTGCAGAGTTCCTCGGCCAGCGCGACGAACAGGAACGGCGACTGGCAGTGCGTGCAACGGTAGCCTGACAATATCCACTGTGTGATACAAGCCCAGATACAAGCCCAGACACATGCCCAGCACCAGTGATCTCGAATCGTTCGCCGGCTTTCGACCCGCGGCGCTGAAATTTCTGCGCGCGTTGAAGCGCAACAACCGCAGGGAGTGGTTCGAGGAAAACCGCGACACGTACGAGCGGGAAGTGAAGCGCCCGCTGCAGCTTCTGGTGGAGGAAGTCGACGCTCGGCTCGGCACCATCGCGCCTGAGATCGTAGGCAACCCCAAGCGATCGGTGTTCAGGATTCACCGCGACGTCCGCTTCTCCAAGGACAAGTCACCGCACAAGACCAACGCCGCCTGCTGGTTTCACCACCGTGACGCGGGACACGCTGTCGGGACGCAGGCGGTGCACGGAGGCGCCGGACTGTACTTCCAGATCGCCCCGGGAGATTCCATGATTGCGGGCGGCATCTGGATGCCACCAACGGGCGCGATCAAGGTGCTGCGCGCGGCCATCGCGGACAAACACGAAGAGGTCGATGCCATTCTACAGGCGGGTCCCTTCCGTCGTGCGTTTGGAGCATTGAGTGAAGAGTCCGTGCTCAAGCGACCGCCGCGCGGCTTCGATCGCGATCATCCAGCGGCGCACCTGCTGCGGTTCAAGTCCTTCACGGTGGGCAGGGCGCTCACGGAGGACGAGGTTCTGAGTGCGAAGCTGCCGGACATTCTGGCGCAACGCTACGCCGTGATGCTCCCGTTCGTGCGCTGGCTCAATACCGCACTCGGACGGCCGGCCGCTACCAGGCGGTGAGTACCAGCCATCCTGATCGGGAGCGCGCGCGAGCGCTGGTGCTCACATTGGGATGGAATACAACGGCTTACCAGATCCTGAATCCGGGTTTCCAGCTCTGGTTCTCGCCCACGTACCCGGCGGTGGTGGGCTACGTGTGCACTGCCGGACGGAGAGTGGTCGGCGGCGCACCTGTATGTGCAGCGGAGCATCTCGCGGAAGTCGCGCAGGAATTCGAGCGTGTTGCAGCCCAGGCTGGCGACCGCGTTGTGTACTTTGGCGCGGAGGGGCGGCTCGACGCTATGTACGAGAATGCAACGACGCACGCCGCGATCCTGCTTGGCGCGCAGCCGGTGTGGCGACCGAGCGACTGGGCTGCCATCATCGACAGTCACGCGTCGCTACGAGCGCAGTTGAATCGTGCTCGCAACAAGGGTGTGCGGGTGGAGCTGTGGGGATCGGACGTGGCAGAGCACAATCCCGCGCTACAGAAATGTCTGCGCGAATGGCTGGAGACGCGCGGACTCCCACCGCTGCACTTCCTCGTAGAGCCGGAAACTCTGGGGGAGCTGAGTGACAGGCGTGTGTTCGTCGCGTTGCGTGGAGAGGAGCCTGTCGGCTTCCTTGTAGCCTCGCCGATCGCCGCCAGAAACGGTTGGCTGACGGAGCAGTTTGTGCGGGGCCGAGGAGCGCCGAACGGGACCGCGGAGCTGATGATCGACGCCGCGGTGCGCTGGATGGCGGACGAGAAAGCCGCCTATGTCACACTCGGACTGGCGCCGCTGTCACGCAGAGCTGGTGAGGAGGAAGATCAATCTGTGTGGCTCAAGCTTGCGTTCCGATGGGTACGCGCGCACGGGCGGCGCTTCTACAACTTTGACGGCCTGGACACGTTCAAAGCCAAGTTCTGTCCGTCCAGCTGGGAGCCGGTGTATGCCATCGAGAACAAGCGCAATTTCTCACTCCGATCACTGTACGCGATTGCGGCAGCATTCACGGAAGGGCGTCCGGTGCAAACGGTTGCACACGGACTGACCGATGCTGCGCGCCAGGAGCTACACTGGATGAACCCTGCTAAGAAGCATGTTAAGAAGGATGTTAACTAGGAGCCAATGCCAAAACTCACGAAACATCTCATCGTAGCTTTCCTCATGCTGGCGCCGCTTGCCGCTCCCGCTCAAACAGTCGATGAGCGACTGTTCTACTACACCGACAACGAGGCTGCATACAGGAGCCTGGTGAAGCACGTCGACGCGATTACGGTGCTCGGGCCGCAGGTATACTCGGTCGACAGTCTCGGGATTGTCTGGGGTTCAGTGGATCCGCGCGTGGTGGCGCTCACAAAGGCGCACGGTGTCAGGCTGATGCCACTGCTGGTCAATGAAGGTTTCAATCAGCCCGAGCTTCACAGGCTCCTCGCGGACACTGCATCCCGGCACCGCGCCACGCGCAGCCTGGCCGACATCTGCCGGAGCAATGGTTACTGGGGAATGCAGTTCGACATTGAAAACATCAATATCCAGGACCGGGACGTGTTCACCGAATGGTACGGTGAGGCGGTGAAAGCAATGCACGCCGTGGGGTGCAAGCTGAGTATCGCGATCGTGCCTGAGACCGGAGATGAAGCCGGTCCGACGAGCTATGACCGCTTTCTGCACAACAGCTGGCGCGGCGCCTACGATCTCGCGGCACTCGGACGCATGGGTGACTTCGTGTCGCTCATGACGTACAGCCAGCACACGCGGCTCACTCCCCCCGGGCCGATAGCGGGCGTGCCCTGGATGCGCGCGGCGCTGGATCACGTTCTGAAGTACGTTCCGGCGGACAAGATATCCATCGGAATTCCAACCTATGGCGGTCACTGGTACACTGCTTCGGATGCGAGCATCCCGGAGCATGGACGCTCCACCAGCCAGTCGGTGAACTGGACGTGGGGCTCCGGACTGGTCGAGCGATACGGCGCGACAATGCAGTGGGACGAGCAGGATCAGGTCCCATTCGCGCACTTTGAGAACGGCGGGACGTACGAGTGGGTCTACCTCGAAAATGCGCGCAGCTTCGCCGCTAAACTAGCCCTGGCACGCGAGAAGAAGGTGCGCGGATTCTCGGTCTGGGTGCTGGGCCTCGAAGATGAGAAGATCTGGGATCTTCTACCGCCTCGGGCGAATACAGGCACTAAGTGAGTGGAAACCGATCACGCCGCGTTGTCGTGATTGGCGCGGGTGCGGCCGGGTCAATGGCCGCGATTTTCGCCGCCACCGCCGGTGCGGAAACGCTGCTGCTGGAACGTACCAAGGACGGCGGACGCAAGATCCTCATCAGCGGCGGCGGGCGTTGCAACGTGCTACCAGCACGAGTTGATGAATCGCGCTTCATTACCGATTCGTCGCCGAATACGATGCGCAAGATTATCCGCTCCTGGCCACTGCACGAGCAGGTGAAGTTCTTCGAGCAGGAGCTTGGGATCGCGCTGGTGGAGGAACAGGAATCCGCAAAGCTCTTCCCCGCTTCACATCGTGCGCGTGATGTTCGCGATGGACTGCTAGCACTGGCGGAACAGCGTGGCGCGAAACTGCTCACCGACACACTTGTGGCGGGCATCTCCCCGCTCGCCGGTAACCGATGGCGCGTCGAACGCGGTGGTGCACCGGCGCTGGATGCTGACGCTGTCATTGTAGCGACTGGTGGACTGTCAGTGCCGAACACCGGGAGCGACGGGATCGGCCTGTCCATCCTCAAGAAGCTCGGCCATACACTGCATCCGACATATGCTGCACTCACACCCGTTACCGCGGAACCTGCTCCATTTGCGCCGCTCTCCGGCGTGTCGCTCCCGGTTACTATCACCGCGCGATCGAACGATCGACGTGCCACGGCGACGGGCGGCTTTCTCTTCACGCACCACGGTTACAGCGGACCGTCGGTGCTGGACGTGTCGCACGTGGTGGTGCGCGCACGCGCGGAAGGCGATTCCTCCGCTCGACTACAGGTGCGCTGGACTCAGATGGACGAGAACGCATGGGAATCCTCGCTCCGACCCGACGGCACGCGCACGGTAGCGAATGCGTTACGGCGCGTGCTGCCGGAGCGGCTCGCCGCCGCGTTGCTCGGCGTTGCCGATGTGGATCCCATGCGCCTGCTCGCCGATCTGCGACGTGACGAGCGACTGAGACTCATAGATGTTCTCGTGCGCGGCCGGCTGCCTTGGACGGGCGATGAGGGATATAAGAAGGCCGAGGTGACGGGTGGTGGCGTGAGTCTGGCGGAGATCGATCCGCGGACGATGGAGAGCCGCAAGCACGCGGGATTGTTTCTGTGCGGCGAAGTGCTGGACGCTTTCGGTCCTATCGGCGGTTACAATTTTCTGTGGGCGTGGGCAACGGGACGCGCGGCGGGGATTGGTGCTGCTAGCGGCCGCGCCTAACTAGAGTACGGACGCCGTATGCAACGGCCGTGATAAACGCCGCGTAGAGCGCGAGCATAATGACCCCGTCGACGCGCTGGCGGGGAGTCCGTGGTCCCCCGACGAACACGATGAAATTACCAGCTCTCGGTGAAGTCATCAGCCGTGCGGCCCGGTATTGCCCCCAAGCCAAATATGCAGATGTCGCCATTAGCTGGCCGGCAAATGCGGCTGCGAATGCCAATATCGGTGACGTGACCCCAAGTCTCCATACGAGAATAATCCCCGCAAGGGGCGCTAGAACGAAGATTGCGATAAGTGCTACGGTGCTACTCACGACGCGAGGATGGATCGAGTTGTTCCTCGGCAAGCACACGGTTGGCCTCGAGCACTAGAGCAACCGCTTCGCTGAGGTTTTTACGCGCTTCGTTGAGAGTCGCTCCTTGTGTATTCGCTCCCGTAACCTCTTCCACGAAAGCTATGTAACCCTCAGCCACCTTCTGATAAACCGCGTTCAGTTCGATTCGCACAACGAGAACTCCTACACGGGGTAACAGCTGAATCTACAGTAATGGTCGCTTGCTAATCAGCCGTCGCGCAACACGATCGACGTACACTTCCTGCCGTCGCGCCGAGGAGTGCGCGCGCTAATAACGTCTACTCTCCGTACATCTCGGTCAGGAGTCGCCGCAGCGCGGCCGCTTCACGGCCTCCTGAATCACTGGGCGTCCGCTTTAGCGATTCGGTAGCCGGTGCTACCGCCTACACGTCATACATGCTAGACTCGCCTGATCCATGCCGACGATCAAGGGCATTCCTGGCCCCTACCGCCTGTTCTTTTTCAGTTTCGACTGCAACGAGCCGGTGCACGTTCATGCCCAACGGGAGCAGGCGACATGCAAGTTCTGGCTCAATCCGGTGGTGCTGGGCGCCGACCACGGCCTCACTCCACGGGACCTCACGGCCGTGCGGCGTATTATCTTGGAGCACAGGAACCGCATTCTGGAGACTTGGCATGAGCACTGCGGCGCGACCGAATAGCGAGCCACGCATACGGGCGGTCGAGGTCACGGATGACTTGATCACCGCGCACCTCACGGACGGCCGCACGATCAGCGTGCCGCTCGCCTGGTCGTGGCGTCTCTCCGATGCCACGACGGAACAGCGAGCGCGCTATGAAATCATTGGAGATGACACGGGTGTCCACTGGCCCGATGTGGACGAGGATATCAGCGTGCACGGCATGCTGGAAGGCAGTCCCGCCCGCCGGTAGCACGGGATGTGTGGCAACCACACGCGTTGCCGAGGTTAACTCAGCGCCGGCCTTGTCCCGCCACATCAAGCACCGCCTCAGTCACCACCTCCGGTGCGAGCCCCTTGATGGTCTCACCGTCCCAGAACACAATACGCGCCTCGTCGTTCCACGGGGCGTACGGATGATGCTCGCGCTTCAGTAACACCACCTCCGGCTTGCCGAAGGCAGATGCTGCGTGCGAGATGCTCGTGTCCGGTGTGAACACCCGGTCGCTGGTTCCGACGAGTGCGAGCGCGTCGCGTAGCGCGGGCGTTGCAGCAGGCTCGCCGTTCACAGCTATTGCAACTCGCTGCACACTCTCCCATTCACTGGGCAGTCCGATCACCACGATCGGCGTGGTTGGATGTGCATCACGTACCGCGCGCAGCACCTGGATAAAGTTGTTGTCTGCCCACCGCCGCTTGGGCTCTGATGCGGAAAGATTCACCAGCAGGCGCGGCTCGTCTGATATTCCTACGCGCGTGGATGCGCGGTCCCAAACTTCGTTCGCGCGAGACTTTTCCACTTGGTCCAGGAATATCTCGGGACGCCAATCAACCTCGTTCACCGCAACACCGAATGGCTCGGCCAGCGCCTTGGATGCCTCTATGTAATGCGCCACTCTGTCGTACGGCTTCACCGCAACATTGTACACGAGATCGTTGTTGCCGCCGCCGGCGCCCACTCTGTATGGCGCGCGCGCACGCAGCATCAACAGCGGTGTCGATGTGAACACCGGTGGATTGTTGATACGGCCATCAACGATTACGTCGTACTTCTCCGCGCGAAGTTGGCGGCCAACTTCGCCATAGCTCTTCCACGACTTGCGGTCGAGTGTGAACAGCTTGCGCACGTGCGGATTGTTTTCCAACACGGGAAGCGTGGTGGGATTGGCGAGCACGTCCAGCTGCATCGCTAACGGTGACTGCGCCAGGACGCGAATCATTCCGGTGGACATTATCATGTCGCCAATGCGCTCATAGCGAATGAAGAGGACCCTGAGCGGGCGCCCCATGCCGGTGGGAAGAGTGGCAACACGATCACCTGGGAGCGCACGCGCGATGGCACGCATCCACAGCACGCGCCACGCTTTTTCTATGCTCCGGATGTCCAATTACTTCGTTCCCGTGAGTGGCAGATCCAGCAGCAGGCGTGCCGGAGTGGGTTCGTTCGTGAGATAGACATGCAGCCGCTCCAGCGTGACCGGCTCCGTCACGGACACGCCCATGAGCGTGCGCAGGCTCTTTGGGGTGAGCGTCTTATACAGGTTGAGCGTCACGTGCGGCGAGAATGCGAAGCGCGGCCGCGCGAAGTGTAGGCCCGTGGATGCAATCCGGTCGTGCAGCGCTCGAATCGAGCCGCGGGGCACGATCGGGAGCACCACGATCTCCGTCCCTGGAAACCGCTCCACCGGCCCGAGGTGGAACAGTAGCGGCGCTGTCTCCTCGGCTACCGGCGTCAGCCGCTCGCGCAGAAGGGCAATCGGAGTGTCCGCCGCGATCGGTCCCAGTCCCGACGATCCGGCCAGGGTAATGTGCGGGCGCCGAAGACGTGCGAGCTTGGGGTCGGCTCGCTCCGTGATCGCCTGTATCTCATCGGCGACGGGGCCGGTCAATTCTCCAAGAACGAAGATGCCAGTCAGGGTGGGCACGCGATCAAGATACTATCTTATGCGAATGCTCAATATTGACCTCACGGGCAAGCGCGCCCTGGTGGCCGGCGTGGCCGACGACGGCGGCTTCGGATTCGCCATCGCCAAGTGCCTGGCCGAGGCCGGTGCGACGGTCTGCGTCGGCACCTGGCCACCGGCGCTGAACATCTTTCTGAATCTGCTTGAACGTGGGAAGATGGACGACTCACGACGCATGCCGGACGGATCGCTCATGTCCTTCGAGCGCATCTACCCGCTGGACGCAGCTTTCGACGCCCTGGCTGACGCGCCAGAAGAGCTGCGCACCAGCAAGCGGTACAAGGACGTCGGGGACTTCTCCATCGAGGGGCTGGCCAACCGCCTCACCGCCGACTTTGGCGACCGACCGCTCGATATCGTGGTCCACTCGCTGGCCAACGGGTCGGAAGTGAAGAAGCCGTTGCTGGAAACGAGCCGCTTGGGTTACCTCACTGCCGTAGGTGTAAGCGCGTACTCGATGATAGGGCTCACGGCCAAGCTGGCGCCCATGATGCGCGACAATGGCGCGTTTGTGTCGCTCACTTACATGGCATCCGAGCGCGTGATCCCCGGATACGGCGGCGGCATGTCGTCAGCCAAGGCGGCGCTGGAGAGCGATACGCGGGTCCTCGCATACGAGGTGGGGCGTACATACGGGCACCGGGTGAACACCATTTCCGCCGGCCCGTTCGCCTCGCGCGCGGCCAGTGCGATCGGGATCATCGACAAGATGGTGGCCTACTGCGCCGCAAATTCGCCGCTGACCCAGAGTGTGAGCGCGGAAGAAGTCGGCGCCGCGGCAGCGTTCCTCTGCTCACCGCTGGCGAGCGGAATTACGGGAACAACGGTTTATGTGGACAAGGGGTATCACGTCATGGGCATGGCCGCCACCCCCGTTCAACCGACCCCGTAGGGGCGACCGGCGGTCGCCCAACAATCTCCGATACGCGGCGATTGCCCAATGACATTCGACACGCGGCGCGTAATCCCACGATGTCCGTTGACGCCAAAATGTCCGGTAACACCACGATGTTCGATACCACCGAGAG
>JBPCQO010000124.1:0-4587 GCA_050998035.1 Gemmatimonadaceae bacterium
GTTGTTCCGAACGGCTAGAGACACCGCCTGTTCGATCGTAAGCGCCGACGGCGATGCATCGGGCAAGGGAGTACGTATAGGCGTCTGACCACTCCGCTGTGCCTGTGCGACCGAAGCCACGCAGAACGCTGGAATGATCCAAAGCAATCTGGGAGTCATTATCTGGAATACGTTTGAAGGTCGTTATTTGCTCGCCAGCCAGCGTAGGCGGCGAACGACTTCAGCCCCGCGCAACGTCTTTCTTGCTACTCCGCTACGACCATCTCGGCTGCTACTCCGCCGGGACCGGCGCCAGAAATATGCGTTCACTCACGCGTGCCCGGATTCGTTCGTACAACGCGCGACCCTGTTCAGCCGTTGCATCCGCCTCTATCACCGAGGTGTCGATCAGTTCCGGCGTCAGATGCAATAGCAGGGACAGGTAAACGTCTCCACGGTCGTCCTCACTGCGTCTGACACCCACCAGATCCGAAAGGTTTACCGCGAACACATCCACGACGCGTACGCGCGCGCGCACGGTTCCAACCGTCGCGAGTGCTTCCTGGTGCGGATCGTACCCGTGCGCAGTCAGGAGGATGAACTCGTTCACGCCGTGACATTCCCACGACGTGAGTAGGTCATTCAGCTCGCGATGTAACGTCTTCTTGCGGAGCGAGACGTCACCAGGATAACCGTCCTTCTGCGTTTCGTTTACGCCGTATTCTACCGTCGGGGCGCGGAGCACACCAAACTCCGCGGACAGGTCGTCAGCCAGGCGGTCGACTATAATCGTCTGTGCTCCCATTGGTAAGGCCGGCCGAGTGCGCTCGCACGTCCCGACGGGGAGAATCAGACGCGGATCGTGCGCCAGCGTTTCGGCTACGGCCGCCGGAGTCATCTCCTTGAGTCGGCGCGGGGCGGTCGTGGAAGCGAGCACCTTAGTGAGCACCTTGGATGCTATGGGTTCGGGGCAGTTCTATATTAACACAACCCTGATGATCGCACCCCGCACTGCCGAGCCACAACAGCGCCGTATTACACGAGAGCTTCCCCAGCACTTAGCCGGCTGGGAGCTCCCTCCCGGCTGGCGTTGGGGACCCGAAGGAATTGAGAGCGACTACCGCCACTATCAGGAGGTCCTGGACGGCCTCGGCCGCTCCTTGTCGCTGGTCACCGCCCCCGATCCGGCGCACCACCGCTGGCTTCACGCCGAGGCGGTCAAGCTGGCGCACAGAAGCCATCCATCGATTCCGACGACATATCACTACTGGACCGCGCTGCGCGAGCGAGGACCGGGATATTTGCGCCGCTGGGTGTCCGGCGAGACCGTAGGGTCCCACTTCGAGCGACTCGGCGCCGCCGAAGTGCCATACGTGCTGCGCGTGCTGCGCGGGGCGGGGTCCACGCTGGCCTACGTCCACGATCTCGGCTCCGTTCATGGAGCGCTTAGCGCTCACACGCTCTGGACCACTCCAACGGGTCGCCTGTGGATGCTCCAGTGGCAGTGGTCCGTGAGTGCAGACGACAGGCCGGCAGGGTTGCGCCCCGATTTGCGCCAAATGCCGCGGCCGCCCGAGTGGGGCGGCGATGAATGGCGACCGACTGCCGCAAGCGACCAGTGGCAGTTGGCCGCCATCTGCTTCACGATGTTGACCGGGGAGGCACCGCCCCAGTACAATTCCCCCCCCGTCAAACTGCTGCGGCCAGAGACCCCCGAATCAGTCGCGCTGGCCATCGATCGGGCACTGCTCCCCGAACCGGGCGAGCGCTTCCCATCCATTGGCGCAATGATCCGCGCCGCGGAGCGCGGTTACGCGGCGCAACGCTCATCCGGCAGCTCGGTCCACGCCGTTGAGCGAGGGACCGAAGCCGCCGATCAGGACGAGCGGCGGGTTCGAGACGCCGTCGGGGACGACTACGAAATTCTCTCCAAGCTCGGCAGCGGAACGTTCGGGACCGTGTGGCGCGCACGCGATCTGGCGCTGGAGCGCGAGGTTGCGCTGAAGGTGCTGCATCCGCGCGTGGCACGTAATGGAGACGCGGTGAGTGCCTTCTGGCGTGAAGCGAGACTCGCAGCGCAGTTAGCGCACCCGGCGATCGTGCCGATCTACGACTGGGACGGCAACGCCGGTTTTGCCTGGTACACGATGGAGTTGGCCGAGGGGGGCTCGGTTGCGCAGCTCGTGGCGCGGCGGGGATCACGGAGCATTTCGACCGTCGCATCTCAGGTCGAGTTGATTCTGGACGGACTCGGAGCCGCTCACTCAATCGGCGTCGTCCATCGTGACCTCAAGCCGGAAAACATTCTGATCGACCGGTACCAGCGCTGGCGTCTGACCGACTTTGGAATCGCAAACGCTTCCGGCGAAGAAGCGAGCGAGCGCGAGGGAACGCTCGGATTCTCTGCGCCGGAGCAGCTCCTTGGCGAGCCGCAAGGTCCTGCCGTCGACCTGTTCGCACTCGCCGCCATCGTAGCGTATGTCCTTACCGGAGAGCTTCCGTTTCCGGGCGGAGATCCGCACGCCGTGCTGGCGCAGCAGTTGGGAGAGCGCGTCGACCTGTCATCGCTCCCCGCAACGCTGGCCAGTTGGGTGCAGAAGGGACTGGCTCCGGTTGCCGCGGAACGCTTCCCCGACGCGGCTGCGATGCAGGCTGACTGGCGTGAAGCTGTGGCGGACGCATTGAAACGTGAGCGCGCACGGCGCTGGTGGCGAAGCTGGCTGCCAGCCGTTCAGCGGTGACTGGTAAGTGGTAAGAGCGTGCATGGGGATTACCCGTGGCGTCAGAATTGCAAACGAGCGGCCGATACTATGCTGGTTCAATCCAAAGGGTGTCACACGGATGTTTCGTGAGCGATTGTTTCTCGCTTGCGTCTAGCTTTATTCGCTTCAACCCAGCAAATTGACCTCGGTTGCGCGGGGTTCCGGGTTGGTCCCGCGCGTGTCGCTCGCTCTGAGCGGCATGCATCCTGCCGGGTAGCACGCGCGAAACGCGCACCTGGTTCCGACCCAGTGTTCACCCTCCATTTCCGGAGATTCACGATGTTATCTAAGCGTTGGTCCGTCTGTGCCGCAGCGGCCTTGCTTTACGGAGGCGCCGCAGCTGCTCAGCAGCCCGGAACTCTGTTGCTAGGCGGCTTCGGACAGTACACGATTTTCGGCAGCGACCTCAAGACCGGCAGTACCAATAGTGCCACGAGTCTTGGCATTACGGGCAACAAGTTCGGTTATGGCGGCCGCATTGGCGCATTCATCACCCCCAACTGGGACATCGAGGCTGAGGCTTCCTACACGGAAGCACCAACCACGGCTTCCACCAACAGTTCCTCTGGTCTTCCCATCAAGTACGGCCCGATTGCGGCGCGCCTCGTCTATGGGCTCCCCATCTACGGACGTTCTTCGATCCTGATCGGCGCCGGCGGCGTTATTTCGCCGTTCCACAACGACGCGAGCGGTGCACCTGGCTCAGGTAACATCTACTGGTACAAGTACGGCGTGTCGGGTGACCTGGGTCTCCGCATCGTCCTTGGCGACTACTTCTCCGTGCGCGGCGACGCGATCGCGGACTACATGCCGTCGAGCCCGAGCTTCGCGAACTACCGCTTCCAGGCTGGTCTGGAAGTGATGCCCGATTTCTCCACGATGATGGGCATGGGCAGCACCGCAGGCGGCGTTAGCCTGTGGAACGATCAGCCGCAGCCGCTGCCGGGTACGGTCGAGCTCAAGGGCTTCGGCCAGTACACGCGCTATGACAGCAAGCTCGGTTTCGATCGCGGCTTCCGTAACGGACTTGGCTACGGTGGCGGTCTCGGTGTATTCCTCACGCCGAACTGGGAACTCGAAGGCGAGGGCTCGTACACGCAGCCCCAGTCTATCGCAAACAATGGCACCACTGACCCGCACAACACGGGCGCTCAGGGGAGTGGCGTTGGTTACGATCAGGCCACCTTCGCCATGCGCGCGGCCTACAACTTCCCGATCGGGGGACGTAGCTCGTTCGTCCTTGGCGCTGGTGCAGGTCGCTACAGCTTCCACCGCTCCGACAATGCAGGCGGTCCGCTTAACACGTACACGTTCGGCCCGCAAGGCGACGTCGGCTTCCGTCTCGGCCTTGCCAATCGAATCGCTCTTCGTGTTGATGGACTCGTTGACTACCCACTGGGTGATATCAAGGCGTACAACTACACGGGTCGCGTTGGTCTGAGCTTCATGCTCGGTGGTGCTTCACGCGCAACGGTCGATACCACGCCTGTTGCCGTAATTCCGCCACCACCACCACCGCCGCCGCCAGCACCGGTTGAGCCGCCACCACCACCGCCAGCACCGGCGCCAGTGGTTGTCGACACTACCAAGATCACGGCTCCGATCTACTTCGACTTCGATCACTCGGACCTCCGCAGCGATGCACAGTCGACGCTCGACGCCAAGATCCCGTACCTCACGGCGAACCCAGGGATGCGTATCCGCATCGAGGGTAACACCGACGAGCGCGGCTCGGATGAGTACAACCTGGCCCTCGGCCAGCGCCGTGCAGCCTCGGCCAAGAAGTATCTCGTTGACCATGCAATCGACGCAGGTCGTATCGACATCGTGAGCTACGGTGAAGAGC
>JBPCQO010000174.1:0-18529 GCA_050998035.1 Gemmatimonadaceae bacterium
GCTTGACCGGCTCCGACAGCGCTGCGCTCGGATCTTTCTTCTCCAGCCGATAGCGTGTGATGTACTCACGCTGCGCTGCGCGCTGCTCCGACGTGCCGAAGTCTACCTGCCGAATGGAAAAGAACCCGACGCGCTCGTCGTGCGGCCGCGGCATCATCGGCTGTTCCGGCAGTCGCACCAGGCTCCAGTGCGCCACCACGCTCTGCGCGGGAGTGTCCCGGCTCGGCGCTGCAGGCGCGCCCGTACGCGCGCCACCCTGTGGTGTCGGCGTCCCTGTCTGCGTGGCTTCGATCTCCACATTGTCCGGGAACGCGATGGCGCGCTCGATGTAGGAGCGCTTCTCGTCCAGCGTTCCGTGGATGGCCGAGAACTCCGGTACACTGGTCGTGTACAGTCGCGTCACGTCCACCACGGCCGCGCTGTCGGGGCCGTACGCCTCCACATTCAGCACCGCAACAACAGGCGCATAGCTGGAGGCCTCCACTGCCTTTGCCACCGCTAGCGATGTATCGGCTGTCGTGAAGAATGTGGGCGAACGCAGGATCACTCGGTTCCCGTTGCGCTCCCATCGGAGGGTGCGCTCTGCGAACTCGTCGCCGGCGTAGTCGCCGAACCGTCCGCCAGCTGGCGCATTCGGGTCGACCGCCGCGGCGCGGGCGAAGCGGCCGACGAGCAGCATGTCCCTGTTCAGCTCCCGCGCCGGGATCTCGAAGTACAACTTGCTGCCCACGCGGTGCACGGCGAAGAGGCCGCGCCTCGTCTTGGCCTGCGCGGTGATGACCCTGTTGTAGGGTCGCGGGTGCGCCTCGCCTGCCGCCTGAGAGCGTGCGGTAGAATCGCTGGCCGTTGCGCCGCCGAGGGCAATGCCACCCCTCGATCGGTCCGGCGTGGGGGCGGTGGACGGCGATGCCCACGTGCGGGCACATGCGCCCAGCATCAGGGGCGTCACCACGGCCGCGATCACGGCCGCCAGAGTTGGAGCTGATCGGTTGGTCATCAAAGGGTGTTGGAGTCCGGGGTTTTGTGCCTCATACGCAAGACGCACATCGCAACAAGAACGCTGTAAACCTGTGCCGAAATATCCGTTCAGATTCGTGACGGAGGGGCGTCGACATCGTCAAACTGACTGGTGACCGGCGACCTGCGCGATGGCTCCCAACCCACCCCTTCACAGCATTCCACTCCATTTCGTGACCCCACGCCCCAACCCCCCAAGCTCTTCGAGCACCCGCCGCTTCCTCCCCTCACGACTGGGGCCGGACATGATTATCGTCGCTCTGGTGATCATCGGAGCGGCGGCTGTCTCAACATTCCAGATCGGGTCGGCACGGCGCGCCGCGGCGTGGGTCGGGCACACGCACGAGGTGATCGAGGCACTCGCGGAAGTTGCCGGGAATGTCACCGACACGGAAGCCAAGCTGCGCGGCTATCTGTTGACAGGCGATCAGGCATACGTTCCCGCGTTGGACAGAGCGCAGCGAGATGCCGTCATTTCTACCGAGCGCGTGCGTGTGCTCACGCGCGACGATCCGGCACAGCAACGTCGGGTGGCGCGTTTAAGCCAGCTCACAGCCGCGCAAGCTCGGCTGATCGAGCAGGCCACCGCCGCGGGTGTGGCATTGAGTACAGCGACTCCCGCGGCGGTCGCGAGTGCGGCCCGCGAGACACAGCTTTCAGACTCGGTGAGGAACTTGGCCGACGAGATGCACGCTGTCGAGCACTCGCTGCTCGCTCAGCGTGGGAGGGACGCAACGCAGACCACGTACGTCTCGGAACTGCTGATCACTCTGCTGCTCCTTGTCGCCGGGTGGACCGTCACGCGCGCAACGCAGGCGCGCCGCCAGGCTGACGAGGAGCGCATCGCTCGACGCACGACCGAGGAGGCGGAAGCCAACTATCGCCAACTGGCTGAGGCAATCCCGCAAATCGTGTGGACCGCGCGACCGGACGGTTGGCTCGACTACTACAACGCGAGGTGGTTCGACTACACCGGCATGACCCTGGAGCAGACGCAGGGCGCGGGATGGGCTCCGGTGCTACACCCGGATGATGTCCAACCGTGCACGCGGCTGTGGCATGTAGCGGTCACGACCGGCGCGCCGTACGAGATCGAGTACCGCTTTAGGCGTGCGGCGGACAACTGCTACAGGTGGCACCTGGGACGCGCGATGCCAGTGCGGGATGCGGCCGGCAACATCATCAAATGGTTCGGCACCTGTACCGACATCGACGATCAAAGGCGCGTCACCGACGCACTGGCCGAGAGTGAGGCGCGGTTCCGAACGGTCCAGGACGCGTCGCCAGATGGTTTCGCCCTGTTCCGCGTTCTCCAGGACGAATTGGGCAACCCAATCGATTACGAGTGGATCTACAGTAATCCGGCTGGAAACGCGCACCGCAAGGAGGGCTCGTACGTGGGCAAGACGCTATTGGGAGAGTTCCCTGAGCTCACCGGGACGGATCTCATGGCCACGTATGCACGCGTTGCCCAGACGGGCCGGCCATTCCGGCAGGAGTACCGCCACGGCTCCGAGGAGACGCCACAGTGGATGGACATCACGGTCATCCGCGTAGGTAGTGATCTCGCCGTCACCTACGCAGACGTGACCACGCGCAAGATAGCGGAGACCTACCTCGAGACGGCCAACGATGCTCTCGAACGCCGCGTTGTGAAACGAACCGAGGAGATCACCCGTGCCAACATCGCACTCGCCGCGAGTGACGAACGTTTCGCACTTGCGAGTGCCGGCACCAACGACGGCATCTGGGATTGGAACCTGGAGACGAAAGAGGCCTACTTCTCGCCTCGTTGGAAGGAGATGCTCGGCTATGACGAGCACGAGATCGGCAACCACTTCGCCGAGTGGACCAGGCGTCTGCACCCGGAGGAGCGCGAGATGGCGCTCGGGTGTATGCGCGACTACATCGAAGGGCGCACCGGGCGGTACGAGATGGAGCACCGACTCCGTCACCGCGACGGCAGTTATCGATGGATTCTCACCCGCGGTTTTGGTGTTCGTCGCGACGGTGACATGCGGAGAATCGCTGGCGCGAACACCGACCTCACCGAGCGCAAGCTGATGGAGGAGGAACTCGCGCGCGCCCGTGATGCAGCCATGGAATCCGCACGGCTCAAGGCAGAGTTCCTGGCCAATATGAGCCATGAAATCCGTACACCGATGAACGGCGTCATCGGACTCACAGAGCTATTGCTCGACACCAAGCTCGACCCGGAGCAGCGCGAGTTCGCCGAGACGGTCCACGCGAGCGCCGATTCGCTCCTGACCATCATCAACGACATCCTGGACTTCTCCAAGATCGAGGCCGGCAAGCTGGAGATCGAGAGCGTCGAATTCGATCTGTATCAGACCGTGGAACGCACGGTAGAAATTCTGGCCGAACGCGCGCAGGCCAAGGGACTCGAGCTCATCACCACCGTGGACGACGACGTGGCAGCGTCACTTCGCGGCGACCCGGGGCGTGTGGGCCAGATACTCACCAATTTGGTGGGCAACGCGGTCAAGTTCACTCACGCCGGCGAGGTGGTCGTACACATCTCCAGCGAGCGTCAGACGGACACGAGTACCACGCTGCGCTTTGAGATACGCGATAGTGGGATCGGGCTCAGCCAGTCTGCGCAGCGTCTGCTGTTCCAGCCCTTTGCGCAGGGCGACGGCTCCACAACGCGCAAGTACGGCGGCACGGGGCTCGGACTGGCCATCTCGCGCCAGCTTGCCGAGCTGATGGGCGGCGCGATTGGTGTCGAGAGCACTCCGGGCAACGGCTCACTGTTCTGGTTCACATCCACCTTTGGCAAGCAGCCCGTCGACACGCCGCGCGGGGCAACCACACCGCCGCGTCTGGAAGGTGTGCGCGTCCTCATAGTGGACGACAATGAAACCAACCGCCGGATCCTGATGCACCAGACCAGCTCGTGGGGGATGATCCCGAGCGAGACCGATTCGGGCCTCAGCGCTCTCGATGCACTCAGAGCGGCGGCGCAATCAGGGCTGCCGTTCGACGTTGCACTGGTCGACCTGGTCATGGCCGGTATCGATGGGCTGGCGCTGGCCCGTACCGTCAGCGCAGACTCTGCTATCTCCGCGGTCCGCATCATCCTCCTGCCGTCATTCGGCAAATCAGGGCTCGGCCGCGCGGCGCGTGAGGCCGGGATAGCGGCGCATTACCTGACCAAACCGGTGCGCCAAACCGAGTTGAGACGCTGCCTGGAACTGGTGGTCACCGAGTCCAATACCAATACCGGGACATTTGCGGTCCCCACTACGCTGGCCAAGTCGAAGCTGGAAACGCCGCTATGCATTGGTATGGGCATCGATCGCGTGCTCGTGGTGGAAGACAATCCGGTGAATCGGAGGCTCGTGTTGCGTCAGCTCGAGAAGCTCGGCATCGATGCTGAGTCCGTCTGCAACGGACGCGAAGCGCTGGATGCGCTGGAGCGTAACTCATACTCGGTTGTGCTGATGGACTGCCAGATGCCGGAGATGGATGGCTACGAGGCGACCACTGAGCTCCGCCGCCGCGAGGGATCCCACAAGCACACTCGTGTCATAGCCATGACCGCGAACGCGCTCCAGGGCGATCGGGAAAAGTGTCTGGCAGCGGGCATGGATGAGTATCTGAGCAAACCGTTGAGAATGGCAGACCTGGAGCGTGCTCTGGCGAATGCCACTACGGCGCAGCTCGAATCTGGTCTGGCCTCCTTCCCAAAACGGGGAGCTACGGACGTTCTCTCGGTTGATGTCGAAGCGCTGCGCGAAGCCGTGGGCAGCGACGATGGGTCGCGTGAACTCATCGAGCTATATTTGCGCCTCACAACGTCCGATATCGGGCGGCTCAGAGCGGCGATCGATTGCGAGGACGCGGTGGAGATCTCGGCGATTGCGCACAGCTGTGCCGGATCCAGTGCAACGTGCGGTATCGTTCATCTTGCCCATCTGCTGCGAAGGTTGGAGCGGATGGGGGGGACGACCGAGATGGGCGGGGCTGTGATGTTACACGCAGAAATTCAGGAAGAGTTCGCGCGTGTAACTTCCGAGCTGACGTTGTACCAGCTGAGCGATGACAATCTCCACGCTGGCGAGCGGGTACCGATTTCAGCGTAAATGCAGGAGATCATGCAAACGATTGTAGTAGTCGACGACAACGAGGTAGTCGGAAGCATCTATCGCAGCAAGCTGCGCGCGGAAGGTTTTCTTGCCGAGGTGGCCGTTACGGGCGAGGCTGGCCTCGAGATGATCCGGCGCGTCAAGCCGGACCTCGTGCTACTGGATTTGATGTTGCCGCAGATCGATGGCGTCGAGGTATTGAAAACAATCCGCGCGGACGCTGAAAGCTGCTCAGTTCCGGTGATCGTCTTCTCCAACTCGTACGATGACAGTCTGGTGCAGGAGGCGTGGCGCGCCGGAGCGACGCAGGTCCTGTCCAAGTCGACGCACAATCCCAAGCAGGTGGTTGCCGCCGTCAATGCGGCGCTGGGCGCAGGCGTACGGCCATCAACGGCTGCATCAACGGCTGCGGTGGCAGCTGAGCCGGGGCGCGCCATTCCCGCCACGGCCTCCCCGTCTGCTCCCGTTCACGCCAGAATACTGTATCTCGCGGAGCCGCGCGACACGCGACTCATGGTCAGCGTGTTGCTCGAGGATGCAGGGCACAGGGTAACAGCCGTCACCGTCGCCGGTGACGTGATAGCACTGGCGCAAAGCGCCGCGTTCGATCTCTTCCTGATCCGCGATCCGGAGACAGACAACTCGGCGCTCTCCCTCTGTAGACAGCTCCGTGCACTCAAGCCGGCAACGCAAGTCGCCATGTTCTCCGTCGGTGCAAATCCGCTACGCAGGGAGGAAGGACTCCGTGCCGGTGCTTCGACTTTTCTGATCGATCCAGCCGACGTGCTCAATGTCGCCGCCATCGTTACGAAGCTCATTCGACAGACGACATAGAACCGATCGGCCGGCAACTGTCAGCACTTTTTCGCGGCAAGAGCCGCACGAATCATGGCGGGTGACGCGCGTTCCCGTGGAGTGAACACGGCCAGATATCCTTCCGGCAGCGCGCGGAACTCCACCTGGTCGTAACCAGCAGCAGTGAGCTCGCACGTGAGCTGCGCGGGCGGAGTGCCGTGTGCATACGTTGCGCGATTGAGATCCACGATCCCAATGCGCGCACCCGGTCGCAGCGCCGGATACAGGTTGTACAGCAGGCCGAATGGCTGCCTGATCTCGTGGTACATGTGAATGAGCAGGGCGCGATCTACTGACTGCGGCCCAAGCCTTGGATCACTGGGATCACCACTGACGAGAGTGACGTTGCTCAGCCCCGCCTTCTGAACACGAGCACGCAGATCGCGCAGATATGAAGGGGTGATATCCTCCGCGTATACCCGCCCGCGCGGGCCCACGCGTGCCGCGACACGCATGGTGTAGTAGCCTGAGCCCGCACCGATATCTGCGACGCTCATCCCGGTGCGGATGCCAAGCACCGCCATCACCGTGTCTGCCTCGCCTACACGGTCGCGGTCGTCCTCGTTATCCCAACTGGGCGACACGATGCTGGCGACGCCGCGAGCGGGCTTCGGGAAGGCCGAATCGGCAAGGCCCGGCGGTGCTAACGGGGACATCGTCTGCGCGTCGGGAGTGGTCCGTGCATCCATTGCCTTCGGCGACGATTGGCTGCACGCAGTACTTGCGATCGATGCCAGCAACATGGCGACGAGTCTCTTTCGTACGTGGTGTTTGGTGTTATGCTTGGTGTGGTGCTTGGTCATGTCAGTCGGCCTCGATGGGAACATCGTCGTGTGCGCCGCTACCACCAGTGGTCAGCCCGTACGCCTTGAGCTTGCGCCACAGAGTTGTTCTCCCCATTCCCAGCAGCTCCGCCGTTCGGGCTAGTGCACCACCGGTTTCAGCGAGCGCGGCGACTATCGTGGCGCGCTCGCTCGCGTCTTCCGAGGCGGTGTGATACCGCATCGGTTCAACGGCTGTTCCGCTCAGACTCATCAGGTTAGGCGAGCAGGCGGCGGACGCTCGAACTTCGAGTGGGAGATGTTGTGCCCCGATGCGACCAAAGTCTGCGTGAATTGCCGCCGCTTCAATCACCGCCAGGAGTTGCCGCACGTTTCCAGGCCAGTCGTAGGCGCGGAGGATGCGCATGGCAAACGGTGAGCATGCGAGGTCATCCCAGGATGGATGCGGCTTACCGCCGTGCGCGCGCAGCCGTGCGAGAGCGTGCATCACCAGAATCGGGATATCCCCTGGCCGCTGACGCAGTGGTGGAAGCTCAAGCGGAAAGACAGCGAGGCGATACAGCAGATCCTCGCGGAATCGTCCGGCCGCGACGAGCGCACGCAATTCAGTATTGGCCGCGGCGACGATCCGCACGTCGACTTTCGTTGCACGCGTGGCACCCACAGGTGTCACTTCGCGCTCCTGGAGCACGCGCAGGAGCCTTTGCTGAAGTGTCAGTGGAACTGCACTGATCTCGTCGAGGAAGATCGTTCCGGAATGGGCGGCTTCGAATAGCCCCGCTCGATCGCGAAGCGCACCAGTAAATGCACCTTTCACGTGGCCGAACAGTTCGCTTTCCAGTACGCCTTCCGCCAACGCGGCACAGTTCACCGCGACGAATGGCGCTGCGTGACGCGAGGACAGATCGTGCACGGCGCGTGCGGCGAGCTCCTTACCGGTTCCCGTCTCCCCGGTAATGAGGACCGTCGTGTCGGTGGGCGCGACCTTGCGTAACGCGCTGAAGAACGTCGCCATTACCTGGGAGCGGCCGACCATTCCACCGGGGTTTGGTACGACTGCGGTACCTGCAACCGGGCGGCGTGCGAGCAACTCGGCCACGTGCTCGGCAAGTACTTCGGGCTCCGTTGGCTTGGTGAGGAAATCGTCGGCACCCAGATGGAGTGCGCGAACGGCGTTATCCACCGTACCGACGCCGCTGATGATGAGAATGGGAATCCGCTCGCCCCAGACGCGTAGAGCTTCGACCACGCCCAGCCCGTCGATACCCGGCATGCGCAGATCGAGCAGCAACAGATCGAAGTCGGTTCCGCTCTCGTGTGCGAGCCGCAGCGCTTCGACGGCCGATGCACCGTCCGCGGCGACAGCAACGTCGTACCCCTCGGCGCGCAATAGCGCCGCGGTCGAGAGGCGAAACGCGCGATCATCATCCGCCACGAGGAGCCGTGCGGACGCCCCAACGGTTGCTGCGCCGCTCCCGGCGCCGCCGTTAGTCACGCCGCGTCTCCTCCCAACGTTGGCGGCGCATCCACCACATCTACCACTTCTACAATGGGTAGCTCCATGCGGAAAATTGCGCCTGTGCTACCATCCTCGTCAATGAGCCGTTGGTTTGTCGCCGTCAATTTGCCTCCAGCGCTGCGCACGATCCCTTCGGCGACGAAAAGTCCCAGGCCAACGCCATGCATGTCAGCCTTCGTTGTAAAGAACGGGTCGAACATGCGCGACAACACCGCGGCCGGTATACCGGGGCCAGTGTCCGTTACCGTGATCGCGATGCGGTCCCGTTCGGCTGCGACGCGAATGACGACTTGTTGCGTGGTGGCGTCGGCACCTCCGGCTATCGCATCGGAACCGTGCATTGCCTCTTGTGCATTCCGCACCAGATTGTGAAGCACCTGTTTGAGCGCACCCGGTGCGATGGCCGCTTCAGCCGTGGCGGCATCCGAGCCAGCCATTTCGCATCGCACCGCCGGCGTGCCGGCCGGCGCGCCAGCCATCAGTAGCGCTGCAACGTCACACGCCACTACTGCAGGACAGCAGCGCGCCGCCTCGGCTGCACGCGGGCGGTGCACGTCGAGCATCTGTTCGGCCAGTTCGTGCATCCTCAGGAGTTCGTCTATTGCCAGGTCTGCAAACTCACGTGCTTCCGGGTCATCGGCGACGCGCCGGCGGATGAGCTCGAGGCAATTCCTGAGACTTGCGACTGGATTGCGAATCTCGTGCGCCAGCTGGACAACAAGCCGTCCCGTCGCCGCGAGCCGCTCGCGTTGCACCAGGTCTGCCTGGAGTGTAGTTAGTTGCGTGTTACGTTCGCCCAGGAGCGCGTTGGACTCACCAAGCTGAGCGATGCGCGCGGCGAGCGTTGTGCGCATTGCGGCAAACGCGCTGCCGAGACGGGCAACTTCGCGCACTACCGAGTGTGGCAGTGGCGCGTCAAACTCTCCCCGCGCCAGTGCGTCGGCAGCACCGGCAAGCTGATGGACGGGACGCGCAAGCAGTGCGGCGAGTGCCGCACCCACGACAAGAGCCACCAGCAGCGCAGTGAGACTGGACAGGAACGCGAGCCTGCGCAGCATCGGGAGCACCGCGAGCTCCGCGTCGAGGTTGCGGACGAAGACGACGGTGCCGGCACCGGGAATCGGGGCGGCCGAGGCGATGAACCTGCGACGGCCGATCGCTACATCGTGTATCGCGGGTGTCGACTCGGACTGTGGGACCGGACCTCGTTGCCAGTGGCTCGCTACGCTCAGCAGTGCATCGGTGGTAGCTGTGTCTAAAGTCGTCGCGGCCACCGCCGCGGGCACGTTACCTGCGCCGCCAGCAATCACGACCACGTCAGCGCGTGTGAGACCGGCGAGCACCGTCGCCTGCTGTGTGTCGAAGTCCTGCGCGAAGCCGGCCGCGCCTACCCAACGATTGCCGCGGCGCACCGGCGCGAACGAGACGTGCTGGACTCTGCCGTCCTTTGCAATAGCCGCCACCGGGAACTCTCCATTGCGCGTGCGCCAGGCAAGGGCAACGACGGCCGAGTCACGCGTCACGCCCTCCCACGGATCGCCAGTAGGACCAACGATCAGCGGGGTCCCGTCGGTCGGATCGTGCTTACGGTCCGCAGCGCGTCTGGCTGCACTGCGATCACCGCGAGCGAGCGCATCCGCGAGGCCGTTCACCCGCGCGAAGTCTTTGGCGTGCATCATCATCGCGTCGGCACTCATCGCCTCGCGGTCGGCGAATATGCGCGGCGTGAGCGCCAAATCCGATCGGGCGCGCGTCTCGAGTGTCGCGGCGAGACGCCGATCGAGCGCGACCGCGGACGGAACCATCCCCGCCAGGACGGCCGCCGCTACGGCGCCAACGAGCGCCCATTGTAGCGTCAGCCGGGGGAACACAAAAATTTGCTTGAGGCGATGCGCTGTGACATGGGAAAGGTGGGCGGACCGTGTGACTGAGGCGAGTTAACTGACGCGAGTTGATTGGCGCGAGTTGATTGATGATGGCGTCCTTATTTGGAGTTGGCAACTGTGACCCGGCTATCTCTGGTCCGTGCTGAACGCCGAAAGCCGTGGCTTCCCAGCGACGTTTCATTTCCGACGTTCCATCGGGCACGTTCCATTACCGTCACGGACGTTCCACGGAACGAAACAGTGCACTCGCTCGCACTCAACCCGAGTTCCCTAAGTCACGCTACCACAAGTGCTTAGGACGATACACATGTGTTCTCTCTCCAGGGTCCCACATGTGCCTGCTATCGGGAGTAACAAAGTGCGCTGGTCGGTTGAAAGGGTCGGAAGTCGTTCACTCGCTCACGCTCAGGAACGGCATCGTCACGACCTGCCACGACATCACCGTGATATCATCATGACATCTCCCTTTCTGTACGCACTGGCATTCGCGGGTGGCCTGCTCGCCATTCTCAGTCCGTGCATTCTCCCCGTTCTTCCGTTTGTCTTTGCTCGTGCGGACCGATCCTTCCGGCGCGAGACGCTGCCCATGTTACTGGGATTGGCGCTGACATTTGCGTTGATCGCCACGGCGGGTACTGCGAGTGCCGCGTGGATTGCACATGCCGCGGACGCTGGACGGTGGATCGCGCTACTACTGCTCACCATCGTCGGCATCAGCCTGTTATCCGAACGCGCCGCGGCTGTGCTCGCTCGCCCGTTTGTTCGGTTGGGGACTAGGCTCACCACTGCCGCTAGTGGCGCCGCTCAGATGGCTCGGAACGGCGGAATCAACTCACCGGCCGGTGCGGTTGTTGTTGGGATGGCGACGGGACTGCTGTGGGCTCCATGTGCCGGTCCCATTCTCGGGCTCATCTTCGCGACCGCCGCGGTGGGCGGCGATGCACCGCACGCCGCGACGCTGTTCTTTGCCTTCGCGGTCGGAGCCGCGACATCGCTCGCGGTGGTGCTCTTCGCGGGAGGACGCCTGCTCGCCGCGCTGCGTCGCACGTTGGGAGCCGATCTGTGGATCCGCCGCGGCATGGGCGGACTCGCGCTCGCCGGAGTGCTCGTCATCGCGCTCGGATGGGATGCAACAGTCTTCTCACACGGTGGAATCGTTCAGACCGCGTATGCCGAGGATGTACTGATTCGGCATCTTCCCGCAACCCACAGCACACAGAGGCCGTTGGCAAATGTTTCGGTCTCCGGGCCAGAATTGCCGCCCGTGCCAACTCCCGATCAGGGCGCCATGCCGACGATCGATGGCGCGACTGGCTGGATCAATTCAGCGCCGCTAACGCGTGAGTCGCTACTTGGAAAAGTGGTGCTCGTCGACTTCTGGACCTTCGAGTGCTACAACTGTCTTAACGCGCTCCCGCACGTGAAAGCGCTAGATGCCAAGTACCGTGGCAAGGGGTTGGTCGTGCTGGGTGTACACACACCTGAGCTCCCACGGGAGCGCCTCTTTTCGAACGTGCAGAGCGCGACAAAGGACCTGGGCATCACTTACCCAGTGGCCACCGACAACAACTACGCGATCTGGCGCGCGTTCAATAATGAATACTGGCCCGCGGCCTATATCATCGATCGCGCCGGACGGATTCGCTATCACCATTTTGGCGAAGGGCAGTACGACGAACAGGACCGAGTGGTCAAGCAGCTCCTGGACGAGCCGACGCCGCTAGCAGGTAAAAAGTAGGCCATCCTATTCGCATCGGATGAGCAGCTGTTCATCCGTCATTTCCAGCCAGGATACTGAATCATGCAACGACGTTCGCGACCCATCCTCATGTACGCAATCATAGCAGCCGCTTTGCCGGTGGCACTACTCACGCTGACTTCGCACGCGCAGGCGACACCTCCCTCCCACGCCAGGTTACACACCGGATCACCGGTACGATCGGCGACGGCGCCTCTCGACACGGCGACCTTTGCGGGTGGTTGCTTCTGGAGCATGGAACGCCCTTTTGACCACGTCCCGGGGGTAGTCGCCACCGCCGTGGGTTACGCCGGCGGTCACACCAAGAACCCAACCTACGAAGAGGTCAGCACGCGCACGACCGGACACGCCGAGTCGGTTCAGGTCGTGTACGATCCCGCCCAGGTGACTTATGACAAGCTGCTCGACGTGTACTGGCACAACATCGATCCGGTAACGAAGGAAGCACAGTTCTGCGACGGTGGTAATGATTATCGCACGATTGTGTTCTATCACAACGACGCGCAACGGCAGGCTGCCGAGCGGTCCAGGAAGGTGGTGCAACATCACTTCAAGCAGCCACTCGCCACCGAGGTCATTCCGGCTTCCACGTTCTGGATGGCGGAGGAATACCATCAGCATTTTGCCGATCGCAATCCGGTTCGGTACAACGCATACCGGATCGGCTGCCGTAGAGGCGAGCGCCTAACGGAGCTGTGGGGCGCTAGTGCGGCACCATTTGTCCCGACGCATTGATGCTGACATTAAGTCCCACTTCCAACATAGAGTAAACATGCGATGAACCAGATCAAGCGCACCATATCCATCTCGCCGCGGCTCCTGCTAACAGCAGTCTCGTTCGCCGCGATGCTTGGCACGTCTGTGAGCGCAGACGCACAGATGAGCAGCACCAATGCGATGAGCAGTACACCGGCGTCACATGCATTGCGTGCATACACAAAACCCAGTGACGCAGTGCTCCGCCAGAAACTCACCACGCTCCAGTACGACGTGACCCAGCACGACGACACGGAGGCGCCATACGACAATACGTACTGGAACAATCACGCGGCGGGCATCTACGTGGACGTTGTCTCTGGTGAGCCGCTATTCAGCTCACGCGACAAGTACGATTCACACACCGGGTGGCCGAGCTTCACCAAGCCGCTGGAGCCCAACAACATACGGAACGACGCCGATACCAAGCTCGGCTTCGAGCGCACAGAAATTCGCTCAGCGCACGCCGACTCCCACCTGGGCCATCTCTTCAATGATGGTCCCGGGCCCGCGGGACTCCGCTATTGCATGAACTCGGCGGCACTGAAATTCGTTCCGGCAAGTCGGCTGGCAGCTGACGGCTATGGCAAGTACCTGCCTCTGTTTCAGTAGCGGCTCGATCCACTACACGCAGTTATCACTTACACACGAGCAAGAAACCTCATGAGTTCCCAGCGCAGGCGCCCGGCGGTCCAGAGCAGTTCACTGTACGCTCTCACCGTCGGAGCATTAACACTCTTTGGCTTGGGCAAGTCGCTCGGTGCGCAGAACCCCGGACCCGTACCGTCCAACGTAGGTACGACAATTGGTCTGCCGTACCAGGGGCCGCCAGCTTCCGAAATCAACCGCAATCTTGTCGGCCCCGTCCGGCTCTTGCGCTCGGCCATGATAGACACCGCAGCGATGACAGCCACGCTGCCGTTGTATGAAGGCCACATGCGGGACGGGCGTACCGTCTGGTATCTCCTCACGGACACCGACGACAAAGGCAACGCCGATGCTCTTGGGCTGAACTACTCGTCCAAGCTGTCGTACGCTGACGTCGGGCGCGGCGTTCGGAAGGCAACGCTGGACAAAAACAGTCAACTTGTGTTCGACGTCGGCACTGTGGATTTCCGGCCAGAGCACAAGCTGACACCTGGAACTGGCCCGAATGCATTCCCGCCTAAGGTTGCGATGCCGGGCTCCGTGGGCGATGCGGATTACACCCCACTCGTCAAGATCGCCAACGCGGGCGGCCACATCTACAACGCACCCGTCATCGCGTTTGATGTCAGTGCCGCGCAGATCAACTTTCCCAACGGTGGCGTGGACCATCGCCTGGTACATGACCGGGTCATGAAGATCGATCCGTCCAAGATGACTGCGACCGTGATGCTGACGCCTGGTTTCAGCTTCGGACGTTCGGTCATCTACCTGAGCTTCGAATCGAGCGATCCAGTCGCGGCGACACTGGAGGAGTCGACGTTGGCCCCCGCGTTGCGCGACATCAAGGTCGGCGCAGATGACGGAGCCTTCAGCGCGATCGAGCGCCTCTTCTCGTTTACCAACGGGCCGATGGGCGGCGAAAACCCGCAACGGCAGGGACTCAGCAGCGCCATTGCTGATGCAGGCGTTCCAGGGCCAATCAATGTTTTCGGTGGTGTTCCAACAATTGCTGGCGACTACAGCCCGCTCTGGGATATGAATTTGGGCGAGTGGACCGCCGACGCGATCCAGCGCGGTTATCGCTCGCGGCTAACAGACGAGTTTCAGATCCTTGGCTTCGCGCAGAAGGGTTTCGTCACCGGTCCAATGGGCAAGAAGTACGGATCGAGTGGCATCATCATCACGTGCCCCATCGTGATGCGGTTGAATTAGCGTCATGCTGATTACTTAAGGACCCCGAACCTGCATCGCGATGACCATCGTACTCCGTAACCACTGGTTCGTGCGACTGACCCACTGGGTCAATGTTGTCGCACTGACCATCATGATCGGAAGTGGACTCCAGATCTTCAACGCCTACCCTGCGTTCAAGCGGCGCGGCGCTGCGTTCTGCTGCTATCCCTTCGCGGGGGCTCCGATTCCACACTGGGCCACCTTTGGCGGCTGGCTGGCTGGCGCGCGCAACTGGCACTTCGGGATGATGTGGTTGCTCGTGGCGAACGGTATAGCGTACATCTTCTTCATCTACCTGCACGGCGAGTGGCGCAATGTGGTCCCCAGGAGAGGCGACATTCGCGATGCGTGGGAGATGACCAAGTTCTATCTGTTCATCCGCAAGCGAGAGCCATCCCACGGGAAATACAACGCGCTGCAGAAGTTCACGTACACAGCGCTCCCGGCGCTGGGGGTTCTCGCGGTATTGACGGGGTTATCAATCTGGAAGCCGGTGTCCCTCGGCTTTTTGACCGCTTTATTCGGCGGTTATGTATGGGCCAGGTACTGGCACTTCCTCGTAATGGCAGCGCTCGGTGCGCTGTCAGTGGTCCACATTTTCATGGTATTCAGCGTTGACCCGTATTCCATTCGAGCGATGATCACGGGTAAGTACAACGAGAACGAGTCTCCCGAAGCGCGCAACGCTCGCCCATTCTACCACCTGCTACCGCGATGGGGAAAAAAGAATGCATGATCCCTCGCGTAGGCGCGATTTCCTGACAGCGAGTGGAACGATCACCGCGTCGATGTTGCTTGCAGCGTGCGGATCGCGCGGGGCTAGCGGGGCTGCGCGTGTCAGGCGCCTCACCGAGCGCAAGAACGAGACGCTGGAGCGCAAGCTCTTCCGGCACACTTCGATGGATTCACCCAGCGCGAGCTGGAAGTTCGCCGGCGGTGCGCTACCGTCTTATTTCATATCGCCCACCGTGCCGGTGTGGGACACGGCAGCGCGGGGAACATGGACGCTGGAAGTGGCTGGGATGGTGCAGCATCCTCTCAAGCTCACTCTAGACATGCTCCAGCGGCTGCCGAGCACTACCGAACGCGTGAACCATTACTGCGTGGAAGGATGGACCGCGGTCGAGAGCTGGACGGGAGTCCGCATGAGCGAGCTGGCACGTGTCGCCGGTGCGCTGCCCGAAGCACGTTACGTCGATTTCCAGTCGTTCGATAGGGATGGTCACGGGAACTATCACGAGAGCTGGGACCTGGAGAGCGTGCTGCATCCGCAGACGGTGATCGCGTACGGATTGGACGGCCACATGTTAGCTCCGGCCCATGGTGCGCCGGCTCGGCTGTACTCACCCGTCAAGCTCGGCTACAAGAACACCAAGTATCTCACGCGGATCGTCTTTATGCCCCGCCGCAACGGCGGCTACTGGAGCGATCAGGGCTACGAATGGTACGCGGGTACGTGAGTAACGTGAGATTAGCAGCATCACTCTTCGCTGATACGACTCAGCCTTCACGCCGCGTTCGCGGCCTTACAGGTACACATCTAATGAAAGCGATCGTCACGAGCAGTACATCAGGACGTACTGTTCCAGTCGGCCTTCTCGCCGCGACGCTCGTCGGGCTCTTTGCGGCCGTTTCAGCGTGCAGTGATTCCACAACAGGACCCACACAAGGAGCAGCGGCTGCGAACGTACTCTACGTACTCAGTAATAATCCCGCAGCTGGCCAGAACGCAGTGCTCGGCTACACGCGAGCAAGTGACGGTACGCTCACGGCCATGCCGGGCAGTCCTTTCCTGACCGGCGGCACCGGTGTTGCGAACGCGACGCAGATGCTCGGGCCCGACGACGTGGATGGTCCGATCAGAGTGAGCCCGGACCACAGGCGACTGTTCGCTGTCAATCCACGCAGTAACACCATCGCCGTGATGAACATCGCAACCAATGGCGCACTCACATCCGTGGCAGGCTCGCCATTCGCGTCGGGCGGCGTCGACCCGGTAAGCGTCGCCCTTGCTGGCGACAAGCTGTATGTCGTTAACCAGGCCGACGATCCTGCCCAGTCAACGACGCAGTTGCCAAACTACACAGCCCTTTCCGTCAGTGCGGGTGGACAACTCACGCCGATCACGGGATCGACCTTCACGACAGTTGCGGGCGCCGTGCCGTCGCAGGCGCTTCTCTCGCCGTCGCATTCTATACTGTTTGGCGCTGACTTCATGGCTCCGGTGACACCCTCGCATCAGGGCTCTCTACGGTCATTCGCCGTCGGCGCAGGCGGCACGCTGACGCCAGCGCCAGGTACTCCAGTGGACATCCCTGGTGCGGCCGATCCAATGACGCATCTCGTTCTCGGGCTCGCCGTTCATCCCACGCAGAACGTACTCTACGCTGGCTACGTGACACAGAATAAGCTCGGCGTATACAAGTACGACGGAACGACTGGCGCGCTCACGTTCCAGACAGCGGTAGCAAACTCTGGTAAGGCCATCTGCTGGATCGTTGTCAACTCCAGCGGATCGGCGCTTTATACTACCAATACAGCGGACAACTCCATCTCTTGGTACACTGCCACGAACGCAGTAGCGCCCGCAGAGGCGCAGCATCTCGTCCTGAAGGAGTCCGGCCCGCTGTACACGAATCCGATGGGTATGATGTTTCCGACCAGCCAGGCCTTCCAACTGGCGCTGGATCCTGCGGGCAAATATCTGTGGGTGCTATCGCAGCATGCCAATCCCGACTTTGGCGCAACAAACGGTAACATCCTCCACACAGTGACGATCGCTGCGGATGGATCTGTTTCAGAGCCTGCAACGCCGGTGCACCTTCCCGTAGACACACATACGCGGCCGTGGGGCGTAGTCGCATTCTAGCTGCACTCAGCTACACATTCACTAATCATCGACCAATGGAGATTGAATCATGGAAAACACTATGAATGGGACACGAGACAACGACCGCGGACAATCGCTTGAGCGCATCGGTAGCACCATCCTTCGCTACGGTCTGGTGCTGGAGCTGCTCTGGATCGGCGGTCTGAAGTTTACGATGTACGAGCCGGTCGGCGTTCACGGACTGGCGAGCAACAGCCCGCTGTTGAGCTGGGGGTACAGCGTTATGAGCGTGCAGGGATTTGCCGAGCTGTTGGGTGTAGTGGAGATCACGCTCGCCATCCTCATTGCTACCAGGGCCTTTGCACCCAAGCTCTCGGCGATAGGCAGCATGGGTGTGATCGTGATGTCCCTGATCACCCTGAGCTTTCTCCTCACGACGCCGACCGCATGGCAGCCGGGATACGGCTTCCCCTTTCTCTCGCCCAATCCAGGGCAGTTCCTGCTGAAGGACGTGTTGATGCTCGGCACCGCGGTCTGGACGGCGGGCGAGGCGCTCATCGCGGCTTCCGACCGCTCGCCATCATCAATGACTTCGTCCGCGAGTGTCCGGTCAGCGACTCCAACACCTCGCTCTCGGGCGTGAGTTTAGCATGAGTGAATATGCAAACACGTGCACTTCGAGGCTGCTCAGCACCGTCCAACCGGAGAGCGCGTACTAACATGACGGCCGCAACCGAACGTGAGGTTAGGCTCGGCCCTGAGCAATCGAACTCGATGGGTATACAACCGGCGGCGCGGCGGGAGCAGCTCGTCCCAGTTACGGAACAGTTACGCACGCGGGTGCTCACCGGCATGCATCTGGGAACGCTGGCGCCAGGCCTGCGTCTCCCCAGTGTCCGTGTGCTCTGTAAGGAATTCGATGCTGACCCGCGAACGGTGGTCGAGGCTTACCACGTACTCAAGGAGGAAGGACTGGTAGAGATGCGGGAGCGGTCCGGGATATACGTTGCCCCAGCTCCCCAGTGGCAACCCACGGAGATGCCTGCTACCTGGTTGGCCAACGTGTTAAGCGGCGCGCTGAGACGACACATACCTGCACGTGCGTTCGTAGAGTCACTCAGATGTGCACTCAGTT
>JBPCQO010000246.1:0-3813 GCA_050998035.1 Gemmatimonadaceae bacterium
GCCAAGCAGAAACTCACGCTTTCCGTCGATGCGGCCGTCTGGCTACACCGATCTGAACGTGCGCCGGCAATCCGTTTCCTCCCGCTGGATCGCGACGTCCTCCTCCTGAGCACACGCCTTCCGGGGAGCCTACACAACGATCCCGCCGACCGTATGCTCATTGCAGCGGCGCAGATCAACAACGTGCCGCTTGTAACAGCCGACCGGCTGATTATCGAGTATGCGGAGGCACGCCCAGGCACGCCCGTCGTGGATGCACGGCCGTAGACGGCTACGTTCCCGCGTACCACTCATATCCCTGATCGCTCCAGTAGCCGCCGTTGCGAACGGGCATGAATACGATCCGGGAGAGATATTTGGTGTTCTTGTAGCCGAGTTTGACGGGTGAGTACAGGCGGGCAGGGGCGCCGTGCGCAGGGGCCAGCTCGTGGCCATCCAGGCCGTAGGCGATCAGCGTCTGTGGGTGTAGCACGCTCTGGATGTCCCAGCTCTCGTGGTAGCCGTTATCGAAAGATTGGAAGTCGACGTAGCGGGCTTCGGGGAGCGCGCCAGCGGCACGCGCGATGTCGCTCATGCGGACTCCGGTCCAGCTCTCGACAGCGGTCCACCCTTCCACGCAGTAGTGGTTCACGCGCTCGGTGATGGTGGGCAAGCGTTGCAGCATGGCGAGCGTGAGCTTGAGCGGGCGCTGCACCAGCCCCGACACTTCCAGCGTCCACGTGCCGCGGGCGGCGGTGTCCCATACGGGAACGGTGTTGGAGATGAAGTACGACGGGAGCGCAGTGCCGGCGAGTTTCCAGCTCGCGCTCGGTGAATCCATCGAGGTGTGCCGGAAGAGCGTGCGCTCGAGCGTCTCGTTCTTACGCTCGGTGAGGCGACGCACACGCTCGGCTCCTTTCGCCCCGCGCGATCCGCACGCGGCGATGAGCCAGGACGCGGTGATTCCACCAGTGCCGGTCAGGAAGTCGCGCCTATGCATTCGTCCCTCGCGTTGTATCAGTGGCCGTATCAGCGGAAGCAATAGCGACAGCATCACCTGCATCACCTGCATCACCTGCATCACCTGCATCAGCGCGGCCACGCGTGAATAGATGATAGAACGGGCGCGCGTTGCGCTTCTCTGGTGCTCGCTCCGGGTTGTACTTGCCCGTGATGATGGAGCGGATGGAATACGGGTCCACTGTGAACACCACGAAGATGTGGATCAGCGATATCGCGACGAGCGCGACCATTACGATGAAGTGCCAGTACCTGGCCCACACGTAGCCGCCCAGCAGGTTGGTGAGCGGAGCGAGCGACACGGGCTTCCAGACTGACACACCTGTAACAACCGCAAGGATGCTCAGCACCGGAACGGCGGTGTAGGTGAACTTCTGCAGCGCGTTGTTCTTGCCCTGATGCGGGTGCCGCTTGCGGATGAACAGATAGAACTTGGTCATTTCCCACGAGTCGCGAATGTCGCCTCTCCTGGGGACCAGGTCGCGCCACTCTCCGTGCAGGTACACGAAGATGAGATAGGCAATCCCATTGACGACGAAGAGCCACATCATCCCGAAGTGCCAGTTGCGCGCACCAGCCAGCCAGCCGCCAAAGGTAGCCCAGTGTGGAATCGGAGTCCCCGCGAAGGGGTAGCAGCAGAACGCAGCGCCGCGCCGCTTGAACGCGGGATAGGCGTTGAAGATCTGGAGCCCGCTCCCAATCATGATGGTCAACGCAACGACGTTGATCCAATGGGTAAGTCGCACGAACCAGTGGTGCCGCTGAACAGCCACGTCTTCCCTCCTGTATGGTGCCAGTATGGTCACCGCATCAAGTATACGGCGCGAGCGTGAATCTGGTCGCATATTCTTACGCGTGACAGAGCATTCACAAGCTCACCCAGCTTGGCGGCTTTGCTGGCAGCGGCGCGCGTTCGGCAGCGCCGCCGTTTACGCGTGTGTTGCTGCCTGCGTCCTTTGCGGATGTGCCGCCCGCGGCCCGCTCAAGGTCACCGAGCCCACTCGGGTTGCAGCTGGGCGGGGCCAAGGACGCGGCGTGCCGAAGGTGGGGATGCGGTGGTACAACGATCTGTGGCGCGCCATCGCGGACGACAATCTCAAAATGGCATGGATACTCGCCGACACGCCCGACGAGCGGCATTTCGTGGACGCCCTTGAATTGATGCTCGAGGGTGACATCGCCGCCGCGGAGCCCGCGGTGCGGCCGCTGCTCGCGTCAAGAGATTCAATGGTGCGGCGTGCAGCCCGCGTGACTTACGGGGCGCTTCTCAGCGAAGAGGGACAGTGGGCGCGCCTGGCGTCGTTCTCCGACTCGCTTAGTGACTCCACCGCGCGAGCGCTGCGCGACGATGCCGGAGTGGAGCGATGGGCGCCCACGTTCAGAAACATTCAGACCCGCTCGTCGTTCGTCGACACTGTCGCCATTCTGCCGCTCAGGAGGTCCGTAACTGGCACACCGGTGATTCCAGTGGTGGTGAACGGTATAACGAAACTCTTCTGGCTCGATACGGGATCGAGCATCACCATCATCTCCTCAGCGTCGGCCGGCGCCTGTAAAGTGGCGCCGCTGGCGAACGACACGCTGCAGTTGGTAACGGCGGTGGGAAGGCTACCGGCGCAACCGGCTGTTGTCCACTCGATGCACATAGGAGGACTGGAAATAACCGACGCGCCCGCGATGATCGTGGACGCATCCGCGCTGAGGATGCGCAGCGGCGACGGCATCATGGCTAGCCCGGAGGAAAAGATCGATGGAGTGATCGGCTTTGACGTGATACGAACGTTGGACATCAGCATCGACGACGTGCGCCAGCGCATCATCGTCCGGCGGCCCGTTCCGGTGCAGAGCAAGGCACCGCACAATCTCTCCTGGTTCGGCGTACCGATAGTGACTGTAATGTCGGATAGGGGATCGGCGGTGCACCTGGCGCTGGATACGGGCGCTGACGAAACGTTTGGAACGGTAAGCATGGTGGCCAAGACCGGAGCCGACTGGGCGCCGGCCGAACGCCGGCGGGTTCGGGGCTTTGGCGGGAGCGCGCTAGAACGTGGCTTGGTGATCCCGTCGGTGCGCCTCTATCTGGGCGACGTTCCGCTGGTGATGGAGCGGGTCTTTCTGTACGACGCCCAGTACCCGACCATCTTCACCATCGACGGCACGCTTGGCTCCGACCTCGGCCGCGGCGCCGTGCTGCGCATAGACATGACTAACGGGCGGCTGCAGGTGCAGGCGCAGTGATGATCCCGGATATGGATCCGCCGCTGTTGGTTGCTGCGCACCGCTTGTGACGGCGCTCGGGGGCGGGCTACATTTACGGACCATGGCCAATACCGAAAGAGTGACCGGTCCGCACAGCGGAAGATTTGGAGTAATATCAGTGCTGCTGCTGACCGTCTTCACCTGGGCTTTCATCTGGTTCCTGCACACCAAGTATTGGCACGATCCGATGAGCCCCATGTCGCCGAACGAAACGTCCGGCGTGACCCAGCCCGTAGCACCGCACGAGTAGTAGCGACGGGCGAGCGAGCGTCAGGTGGAGGGGGTGGGCCGGGTGTCGTTCGCGGTGATATACGCACTCTCCACCGTCCCGCGCACGTTGTTCCACGGTCCGTACTGCTGCTCCAAATCCGGGCTCCATCCGCGCTGGAGGTCCGGCTCCACGTCGGCGAACGACCGGCCTACGTAGTCTGGGTTGTGAGCGGCGATGTGCCCCAACTGGTACAGTGGACGTGCCTCATCATATGAGCTGAACCGACTGCGGGTATCGGCTGAGTCCGACTCGTAGCGATTGCGGTAGTGCGCGTCAGCGCCCGT
>JBPCQO010000249.1:0-3414 GCA_050998035.1 Gemmatimonadaceae bacterium
AAAAAAAAGGGGGGGGGGGGGGAAGAAAAACAAGAAACACGCAGTCGAGCAAAGGGGAAACGAACCGAGCGGCTAAAACCGCGACATGGAACAGGACGTAAAGTTTCCCGTCATCAGTGCTTGAGCGAGCCGCACAGAGCAGCGTACGCCTTGGAACTGCTCGTTCCGCCCTTGCGCACGCCCCAATCCATGTACTTCAGATCACGTTCCGCCGACGTGAACGACGACACAGGCTTGCCCGAAACGTTGTACGTCTGCGCGCTCACTGGCTTGCTGCCGAACAGCGTACAGTTCATGAGACGGGTCTCTACCAGCGTGCGATACGTCTCGTTCCGGCCGATGGACTTGTCCGTGGCGTACTGCCACTTGAGCCGCGTGCTGAAGCTGCCATCTTGCAGCCGATTGGTCTTCAGCGTGTCCATCGAAAGCGCGACCTCGTTGTCGCTATATACGCTCTGCCACGCGCCGGTCATGCCGAGCGTGGACGCTTTGGACGTCGACTTTGCGGTCGATTTGGAGGTCGGCTTTTTAGCAGTGGACTTGGAGTGTACTGCGTGGCTCCGAGCGCTGCTGGAGGTATGTCTGGTGGCGCTCTGGGCGCCAGCGGAAATGGCCGGTAGCGCGATCAGCGCGGCGGCAAAAAGGACAGGGAATGTGGATCGACGCACCAATAGACCTCACTTGGCTGTAAGACTGGTTTCACGTGAATGTCCCTTAACCTAATGCCTGGAACACCCCACGGGCGGCGCGCCGCCCGGTGGCGAGCGCCCCCTCTACCGTGCCGCTTCGCCCCTTAGTGTCCGTGGCCTCGCCTGCGAAAAAGAGCGTCGCGTCCACGGGCCGGCTGAGCCGTCGCGCCACGCCGCTGCCGCCCACAGCGGCATAGCTGTACGCACCCCGTGCGTACGGATCACGCTCCCAGTTGTGCGTGAAGCTCCCAACCAGCAGCTCTTCCAGGCGATCGTATGTTGTCCCCAGGTGGCGTGCGAGGTCGCGTAGCGACCGGGTTGCGATCTCGTCGTCGGGGAGTGCACACAGCTCCGCGGCCGGCGGACCGCCCACCCAACCGACCATCACCGGAGCACGCAACGGGTAGAGCGTCCACCAGACCGGCACCACGGTGCCCGGGCTGTGCAGAAAGCTGAGCGACGTCAGTGCGCCATCGGCTGGAGCGTGACGCAGCCCGTTCACCCAGAACGGCTCCTTGAACGCGAACACCGTGCGCACCACCGTCCCCATGGCAAGCAGCGGAACCGAATCGCGCAGCACCGGCACCTCGGGCTCGAACTGGATCGCACCAGGCTCGGGCGCCATGGCCTGAAGTACTCCGACCGGAACGGTGACGATCAGGCTCCGAGCCCGAACCGGATCGCGCTCGGCCCCGTTGATTCCGCGACTCATCACGGTCACCGACCCCTCCGACCATTGAACGCGCTCGACGACGGTGTTGAGGGTGATTGCATCGAACACTTCACGTGCCAGATGCGCCATCACCCGGTCGTAGCCATCGACCACGCGCCCCATGCGCGACTCTTCCGGACTCTCCCCCGGGTCGCCGCCATGTGTAAGCCAACGCTCGCTCACGAGCGCGGGGTCGGCAGCGTGGAAGCCCTGCACGAACTCCAGGGCCAGCTTGCGCGCGCGCTGGTGCTTCGGCTTGTTCTTGCCGCGCTTGGCACGTTCGGCGATAAAATCCGCGAAGCTCCGGTCCGGTGTCCGGTGCTCATGCAGCTTGGCAAGCACGCGGTCGATCGCGTCCCAGAAGTCATCCGCCCGACTGAAGTGCCCCTCCTCGGCCAGCCAATGATCGCCGACCACCTCAACGGCCGTGAGCCGAGCCTCGGCGATGATCGCGTTAGTTTCCGGTGTGCTTCCGTGCAGGAATTCCGCACCCAGCTCAATCGGGACGGCAACTGCGCTATCCCGGTACGTGAATACGCGGCCGCCAACGCGTCCGCGCGCCTCCAGCACCACGAACTCCTTGCCGGCTCGGCGGAGGTCACGTGCCGCAGCAAGGCCCGCTGCACCGGCGCCAATGATCACCGTGTCGATCATGTCGCCAGGACTGTCCGGCGAAGGCGCTGGTGATGTGTCAGATGAGTGATCCACTGACGTCGTGCGCTAGATCTCTAACTGTGCGCCGAGCTCGATCACACGGTTGGGCGGAAGATTAAAAAACTCCGTTGCTGGGCTGGAATTGCGTGACATGAAAGCGAACAGCCTCTTCCGCCACTGCGCAAAGTTGGTGTTCCCGATCGGCAACAGCCACTCGCGCCCCAGATAATACGTAGTGTCCATAGGGTGGACGCAGACACCGTGGTCCTTGGCCGCGAGGCGTAGGATCCCCGGTACGTCTGGCGTCTGCATGAAGCCGTACTGTGCCACAACCCGCCAGAATCCCTCGGTCAGCTCCGTGACGGCCACGCGGTCGCACTCGGCGACGTCCGGAATCTCCTTCACCCGCACCGTGAGCAGCACTACTTCCTCGTGTAACACCTTGTTGTGCTTGAGATGATGCAGCAGCACCATCGGCGCGCCGCTCGAGTCCGCCGTCATGAATACGGCCGTGCCCGGCACGCGCGTCACCTTGTGCTTGGTGATGCTGTCGATGACGTCGTCCAGCGGAAGCGTCGCGTTGTGCAGTAGCATCCGTGTGATGCGGCGGCCGCGATGCCACGTGGTCATCAAAACGAAGATCGCGCCGCCGATCGCGAGCGGAACCCAGCCGCCGTGCTCGATCTTCAATACGTTGGCCGCGAAGAACGCGAGATCGATCGCGAGGAAGAACACCGCGAAGCTGATGTACTGGATGGGGCGCCAGTTCCACTTTAGGCGTGCAAGCTCCGCGAAAAGAATGGTGGTGATCACCATCGTTCCGGTGACTGCGATGCCATACGCCGCGCTCAGCGCGTTGGACGAGCGGAACGCCAGCACCATCACCAGGCAGCCGATCATCAGCGCCCCATTCACTTCCGGAACGAAGATCTGACCCGCCTCCTCGCCGGACGTGTGGATGATGTTCACCCGCGGACTGTAGCCCAGCTGTACCGACTGCTGCGTGAGCGAGAACGCGCCGGAAATCAGAGCCTGCGACGCGATCACGGCGGCAGCCGTTGCGAGGATAATGAGCGGGTATAGCATGATGCGCGGCGCCAGCAGATAGAACGGATTCTCCGCGCCGGCGGCGCTCTCGATCACGAGCGCCCCCTGACCGAAGTAGTTGAGCAGCAGCGCCGGCAGCACCAGGCTGAACCATGCGAGCCGGATGGGACGCTTGCCAAAATGGCCCATGTCCGCGTACAGCGCCTCCGCGCCGGTGACCGCCAGCACCACCGCCGCCAGCGAGAAGAACGCCACCGTGAAGTGCCCGCACAGGAAACTGAAAGCGTAGGTCGGGGACAGCGCGGCCAGGAC
>JBPCQO010000253.1:0-38912 GCA_050998035.1 Gemmatimonadaceae bacterium
CGCGTGGGAAGCCCGTCACCTTGAGCGCGACGTAGCACATCACGTCCAGTGGGTTGGAAACCACGATGAGAATGGCGTTGGGCGAGGTAGCCTTCACCTGCTCAGATACCTGCTTGACGATTCCCGCGTTGGTGTTCAGCAGGTCGTCGCGCGACATCCCCGGCTTGCGTGCGATCCCGGCGGTGATCACGACAACGTCGGATCCGGCCGTCTCCTCGTAGCTGTTGGTTCCGATCACCCGTGAGTCGAAGCCCTCGATCGGCGCTGACTCCCACTGATCCAATCCCTTGCCCTGCGGAATGCCCTCCGCGACGTCCACCATTACTACGTGACGCGCGAGTTCCTTTTCAGCCAGACGCTGGGCGGTGGTTGCACCGACGTTACCAGCACCGACGACCGTTATTTTATTGACCATTGGATATGCGATTTAACGAATGTAGGGGCGACCGGCGGTAGCCCACGTGAATCAATTACCGAAACGTGACGTGCGGGAAACAGCAGGCCAACTCGCTTAACTTAGGTATCTATCCCCCTGTTTGCGAGAGGGCGACGAGACCGCCCGTGCGCAACTGTAGCAGCGCGTGCTCCTCGGGCTTGTCGCGGAGCGCTTGCTCCAGGTATGGAGCGAGCGGAAGTCCCGCGCGCAGCGGCGTACGCATGTCCACCTCGTGATCGCCGAAGAGGCAGGTGCGCAGCCGGCCGTCGGCTGTGAGCCGGACCCGGTTGCAGGATGCGCAGTAACTGTGCGTGAGTGGAGTGATAACACCCACGGTTCCGCGGGCACCTGCCGCTCGATAATAGCGCGCCGGCCCATTGCCCAACGCGGGACCGGCGTCGGGAGTGAGATAGCCGATCGCGTCGCCCACCCGCTCCAGAACTTCATCCGAGGGAACTGCGTGCTCCATGGTCACGTCGCGCATGTCGCCCACTGGCATCAACTCTATGAAGCGGACGTGCACGGCGAGATCGAGGGTGAGCCGCGCCACGTCCGCGATCTCGTCGTCGTTGACTCCACGCATCACCACCACGTTCAGTTTCACCGGATCGAACCCGGCGTCCAGTGCCGCCGTGACGACGCGAATTGGGTCGAAGTCGAGACTGCGCCGCGCAATTTTAACTATGCGCTCCGCGCGGAGCGAGTCCACGCTGATGTTCAGCCGACTGATGCCAGCCGCGCGCAGCTCTGTCGCCATCGCCGGGAGCCGCACTCCATTGGTGGAGAGTGCGATGTCCTCGATGTCGGCAACGTCGCGCAGGCGCGAGACCAGACGGCTGAGACCGGGCCGCAACGTTGGCTCACCACCGGAAATCCGTAGCCGCCGTAGCCCCATGGGGGCGAATTGCGCAACTACCGATACGAGCTCGTCGTCGGTGAGCAGATTCGGGCGCGGCAGCCACTCCAGGCCGCGCTCCGGCATGCAGTACACGCAGCGAAAGTTGCACCGGTCAGTGACGGAGATGCGGAGATACTCGATGCTGCGCCCGAAGCCATCCAGCACTGTCAGGCTCCAGTCGGTGGAACAGCGACCGGACGAGCGGCAGCAGCAGCCACAGCAACAGCGGCGTCCGCGGGCACCACCCATTCGGAATCACCGGTTGCATAGCGCTCCCGCTTCCAGATGGGGACGCGCCGCTTGATCTCTTCGATCACGTACCGGCACGCTTCGAACGCCGAATCTCGGTGCGCGTGACCGGCAGCGATGACGACACTAACGTCCCCGACGGCGAGGCTCCCTATCCGGTGAACCGCCGCGATGTCCACCCCGGTCCCAATGGCGGCCGCTTGCCCCACGATCTTTCGGAGCTCCTTCTGCGCCATCTCGATGTACGCCGTGTATTCGAGTCCAACCAATGCCGATCCGTCCGCTTCATCCCTGACAGTGCCGAGAAACGTGGTGATCCCGCCGTTCCCCGGACGCCGCACCATATCGATCACAGCCGAGATGTCGATCGGCTCGGGCCCGACGTGGGAGTGCATCATCCGCCCGAAACCGGAGGGATGACCGCTACCTCATCGGTCAGTGATATGAGCTGGTCATCACGCGCATACTCTTCGTTCACCGCCACAAGAGGGCGCAGCGCCAGTCGTGGCGCCAGGGCCGAGAGCGCAGTTCGCAAACCCTCCACCGTGGCCGGCTCGGGCACGGAAATGGTTGCGTGCGAGGCGCCCAACACCTCGGCAAAGGACGCAAAAAGACGTACACTGATATCCATCTTTGCCGGTGAGAGCCTAAGCCTCAGACAGTTCTGACACGTCGATTTCCGCGATCAAAGCGCGGAGCTCCTTGGACGGTTTGAAGACCGGTACCGGGCGCGCAGCTACTTCTACCGGGTCACCGGTGCGCGGGTTACGTGCCATCCTTGGCTTACGGCGCCGAATCTTGAAGGTTCCGAAGCCGCGTACCTCAATGTTCTTCTGCTCTTTCAGCGCATCCTTTATTGCGTCGAGAAAGGTGTCGACGACGCGAGCGCAGTCTTTCTTCGAGATCGTAGGGCCCGCCGTCTGCGCAATCTGCGTGGTGACGAGCTCAACGAGGTCTGCCTTGGTCATTCCAACACCCCATTGATGATGCTAAGTCGTTGGAATGTATGGATTTACTAATTCCGGCGCAAGCTGTGGATGAACTCATCGAAGAGCGGCTGCGCATCGTGGGGTCCGGGCGCAGCATCGGGGTGATACTGCACGGCGAACACCGGAAGCTCACGGTGACGAAGTCCTTCGATGCTGCCGTCGTTGAGGTTCACATGCGTCACCTCCAGTGAATCGGCACCCGGAATACCATTCTCGTCGCCCTGCACCGCGAAGCCGTGATTCTGCGATGTTATCAGCACTCGTCCACTAGCGACCTCCAGCACAGGATGATTCCCGCCCCGATGCCCGTACGGCATCTTCGCCGTCGCTCCGCCGAAAGTGAGACCGATCAGTTGGTGGCCGAGACAGATGCCGAATATCGGAGTTCCCGATTCCGCGATCGTCCGCACCATGGCGGGTGCGTAGGCAATCGCGTCCGGATCGCCCGGTCCATTGGACAGGAACACCCCGTCCGGATCCTGGGCCAGCACTTCCTCAGCCGGAGTGGCCGCCGGGACCACGGTCACGCGGCAGCCGCTCTGCTCGAAAAGTCGCAGAATGTTGCGCTTGATTCCAAAGTCGTATGCAATGACGTGGAACTGAGCCGCAGGATCGCCCCACTCGTACGGCTCACGCGCTGACACGACGCTCGCCAAGTCGAGGCCGGCCATCGACGTACAAGATTCCAGCGCCGCCACAGTGGACGCGTCGGGGATATCTCCCGCGCCAATCACGCCCTGCATCACTCCGCCCGATCTCAGGTGCCGGGTGAGGCGGCGTGTGTCGACCTCCTCCAGCAGCGGCACTCCTGCTTCGATGAGCCAGGACATCAGATCACCGTTGGCGCGCCAGTTGGAGTAGGTAGCCGACAGTTCGCGGACCACCACGCCGGCGACCTGTGGCCGGGATGATTCAGGGTCATCCAGGTTCACCCCGTAGTTGCCGATCTGAGGCGCGGTCATGACCACGATCTGCCCGCGATAGGATGGGTCGGAGAAGACCTCCTGATAGCCGGTCATGTTGGTTGTGAACACGACCTCCGCCGCTTCCGCACTGGAAGTGGACAGCGGATCACTCCCGTGGAGGCGGCCGTGAAAAAGGGTTCCGTCTTCGAGAAGCAGGAACCCCGGTACTGCGAGGGAAATTGGCGAGGCCACTTAGCTCTGCTCTGGGCTGGCTACTTGGGTGAGCGCGGCGTGGTCGGTGCGGCAGACCCGGGAGCTGTAGGCGCGGGCGGCGGGACAACCGGAGTGAGCTGCACGGCTGGCGCAGCGGCGTTGGGCAGAGGAGGCGTGGCCGCGGGTGGCGAACCTAATTTGCCTTCGAGAACCGACCTGGGAACCCGTGTCCGCGTCGACATCAGCTGTAGGATAAATGCCAAGGCCAGAAAGACGCCACCGCCCCACCAGGAAATCTGGGTGAGAAGATTGCCGGCCTGCCGCGTGCCTATGAAAGCGTCAGGTGAAGAGCTCGCGCCACCGAAGCTGGCTGAGAGCCCCTGACCCTTGCCGCTCTGCAGCAGAATGGCCGCAATGAGCACGATGCTGGTGATGACCAGCAGGATGAGGAGAAATGTGTACATGTAGCCGTGTAAGTTAACCTAGGCGGCGCAGATGGACAACCAGCTATGAACGTCGATGCTTGCTCCGCCCACGAGCACCCCGTCGACGTTTGCGGCGGCGAGCAGTTGCGCGACGTTGGAGGGCGTTACACTCCCGCCGTAAAGGATGCTGACGCTCTCAGAAGCGTCGCCTATCAGCTCGGAAAGCACCGCACGCAGGACGCTGTGGATCTGGGCAGCATCACCAGGCGTCGCATTCTTCCCCGTCCCGATCGCCCAGACCGGCTCGTACGCGACCATCGAAGTCGTGATCGCCGTCTGGGCAAGCTGCGACAGGCCGACGCGCAGCTGTTCAGTGACGACTGATTCGGTCTCGCCCCGATCGCGCTGCTCCATCGTTTCGCCGACACAGAGGAGCGGCGTCAGCCCAGACCGCTCCGCCGCTGCACACTTGGCCGCAGCCTGTACGTTGGTCTCACCGAAAACGTGCCTCCGCTCGGAGTGGCCCACGAGCACGAGCTCGGCGCCTGCATCCTTCGCAATTGGCGCGGAGTTCTCGCCCGTGAAGGCGCCCTTGTCTGCGGAGTAGATGTTCTGGATGCCGAAGCGAAATCGAGAGCCCGCGCCGGCACCATCGAGCGCAGCCGCGAGCGACAACGCTGGTGGAAAGAAGACCACCTCGTCATCACCGCTGGCAGTATAGAGGCGGGTGAAATCCTGCATGAACGCACGGGCCACCGTCGGCCCGTTGTTCATCTTCCAGTTAGCGGCAAATACGCGCCGCCTCAAGCGTCGTCCAGCGCGGCAACGCCGGGCAGCTCCTTTCCTTCCAGGAACTCGAGCGATGCGCCGCCACCGGTCGAGACGTGGCTCATTTTTGTCTCCAGCCCCGCCTTCACTACAGCAGCGGCGGAATCGCCGCCACCCACGATGGTGATCGCGCCACGCGCGGTTGCGTCGGCCATCGCGCTGGCGATCGCCATGGTTCCCGCGTCGAATGGAGGTTTCTCGAAAACACCCATCGGGCCGTTCCATAGGACGGTCTTGGCGAAGCTGATCGCACGCGCGTACGACTGCGCCGTCTCCGGCCCGATGTCGTACATGGCTTCGTCCTCGGGGATCTCGTCTCTGCGAACCGCGTGGGCTGTGGCTGGCTGGTCCATGCCGCGCGCGACCATCGCGTCGTGCGGCAGGACGATGCGCGTCCCGGCCGACTCTAGAAGCTCAGCCGCCAGCTCCACCTTGTCGTCCTCGACCAGCGAGTTGCCGACCTCAATGCCCATCGCTTCGTAGAAGGTGCACGCCATTGCGCCGCCAATCAACATTGCGTCCACTTTGGGAAGCAGCTCACGAATGACGTCTATCTTGCCCGATATTTTGGAGCCGCCGAGTATGGCGACGAACGGATGCTCCGGAGCGGATAGCGCCTTCCCCAGGAAATCGAGCTCGCGCTGCATCAGCAGCCCAGCGACGGCTGGGTGCAGGTGCTTCGCGACGCCCGCGGTAGATGCATGCGCGCGGTGTGCTGCGCCGAACGCGTCGTTCACGTACAGGTCGCCAAGCTCCGAGAGGCCTCGCGCGAGACGTTCGTCGTTCGTTTCCTCACCGCCCAGGAAGCGCGTATTCTCGAGCAGGAGCAGCTCGCCGGGCTCGAGATTGTGCGAGGCCTTGAGTGCCTCATCGGTATCCGTGGTGCCGACGAAGACCACGTGCCGCCCGGTGAGTGCGGCCAGCCGATCGGCGACAGCGCCGAGTGAGTAGCGTGGTTCCGGAGCGCCCTTGGGGCGGCCAAGATGCGAAAGTATCACCGGGCGCGCGCCGCGTTGGATGAGGTATTCCAACGTCGGGAGGGACGCTTGAATGCGGGTATCGTCGGCGACCTGTCCGAATTCGTTCAGCGGTACGTTGAGATCCAACCTGACGAGTGCGCGCTTTCCGCGCAGCGCATCGTCCGGCAGGTCCTGTAGCGTTTTTTTCTTCACGTGCAGCGCCCTAGCTGAGGCGCGTGCCGACGAAGCGGATCATGTCAACACACCGTGATGAATAACCCCACTCGTTGTCGTACCATCCGGAGACCTTGACCATGGTTCCGTCGATCACGTTGGTGTTGAGCGAATCGAAAATGCAGGAGTGTGGATCGCCGATGTAATCACACGAAACGAGCGGCTCCTCAGTGTACTTCAGAATCCCCGCAAGATTGCCATCGGCCGCCTGACGGAACGCTGCGTTCACTGCGTCCGTGCTGGTTGCCTGCTCCACCTCGACGGTAAGCTCGGTGAGCGATACGTCCGCCGTCGGGACGCGGATCGCTATCCCATCAATCTTTCCCTTGACCTCCGGAATGACGAGCGAAGTTGCCTTGGCTGCTCCGGTGGTGGTCGGAATTATGGAGACCGCCGCGGATCGCGCGCGCCGCAGGTCCTTGTGAGGAGCGTCCAGGAGCTGCTGATCGTTGGTGTAGCTGTGGATCGTCACCATGGAACCGTGCTTGAACCCGAACGCGTCGCGAATCACCTTCACCATGGGCACGAGGCAGTTGGTTGTGCAGGAGGCGTTGGAGATGATGTTATGCTTGGCTGGATCGTACTTGTCCGAGTTGATGCCCATCACGATTGTGATGTCTTCGCCCTTGGCCGGCGCGGAGATGATCACCTTGCGCGCACCAGCTTCGATATGCTTGCGGGCCGCGTCGGCGTTGGTGAAGAAGCCAGTGGACTCCAACACCACGTCCACCCCCAACTGCTTCCATGGAAGCATCGCCGGATCGCGCTCGCTGAGGACTTTGATCTCCTCGCCATCGACAATGATCTTGCCTTCAGCGGCACTTACGTCGCCCGGGTAGGTGCCGTGTACGGAATCGTACTTGAAGAGGTGAGCCAGAGTCTTCGTATCTGTGAGGTCATTCACAGCGACGAATTCCAGATCGGCGACCCCCTCTTCCATGGCGGCGCGGAGCACCTGACGTCCGATGCGTCCGAAACCGTTGATACCTACACGAATGGCCATGCTTAAAATCCTCGTTAGGGCGCGTCGCCCGCAGCGCGGGCTCGGCCGAATGTGACGTAGGTTATGATGCGAGCACCGCCGGAATGGAGCGCGGCCGCGCAAGCATTGAGTGTAGCTGCCGTGGTGACAACGTCGTCGACAAGGACGACGTGACGGCCGGAAAGGTCGCGCCGAGTTACGGCGGTCGCAAACGCGCTTGCAACGTTGCGTAGCCTACCCCCTGGAGTCAAGCGCGTCTGACTTTCCGTCGCTCGGTTCCGGATCAGCGCCTCGGACGTGTTGAGATTCCACTGGGTGGCCAGGCGTTCTGCCAACAGCCCACTCTGGTTATACCCTCGCTCCCGCATCCGGCCGGGCGCCAGTGGAACCGCGACCACGATCGAGCGCTCCTCTACCACGTCCAGGGGCAAATCCACCCGCGCCATTCGGTCGCCCATCGGCTCCGCGAGTCGCGTCCAGCCGTCGTATTTGAGCTTGTGCACCAGGTCGCCGCCAACGCCGGCCGGCACCCAACACACCGACCGCGCACAGCGGACGAAAGGCGGCAGGAGCGCACACCACGTGCAGGTGCGGCCGCGGTCGGGGTGGCCGCAGCGGGGACAACGCGGAGCCGGAAGCCGGTCGATGCGGGAGAGGCACAGCGCGCAGGCAAGGGCGTACTCAGTGGCGGCCAGGGGGCAGTCACAACACACACAGCTTCGCGGTAAGAAGAGATCCAGCGCGGCGCTTGCACCCGCGACTGCAGACCGGGCCAATGCCGGAAGCCGCTGCATACACGCACCTATCCAGTCACAGCCTCCCACATGACCCTTCGGTTCGGCTCGACGCCGAACCAGCACTCAAACGCCAGCGCGCCCTGCTCAACGAGCATGGGGAGTCCATCGGTCGCGACGATCCCGTGAGCGCGCACCGCACGGACCCAGGATGTCGCGCCCGATCGGTAAACCAGGTCAACGACCGCGGAGTCGGATGCGAGCATATCGACCGGGGCTGGGAACAGATCATCGTGCAGACCGATTGGCGTGGCGTTCACGACAAGGTGGGCGCCCTGTACCGCGCTGGCGAGATCCGGTTCTGCACGGGCGCAATCGTATCCCCGCGCCAGTTCACGCGCACGCTCGGCGGTCCGCGACCAGATCGTCGCCTTTGCGCCGTCCCACCGCGAGACGGCTGTAGCAACGGCGCGCGCGGAGCCACCTGCGCCGATAATCGCCACGCGCACCGGCATTGGGCGATGGTGCTGGGACATAAGTTGGCGCACGACGTGGTTGAATCCGCCCACATCGGTGTTCGTTCCCACCAAGACTCCGTCCTCGAACCAGAATGTGTTCACAGCGCCCGCGAGTCGGGCGATCTCGCTCACTCGGCCGCACATCGCGAATACCGGCTCCTTATGCGGAATCGTCACGTTGCCGGCGGCGCCCTCAGTCCGAAGTCGGTCGATTGAGGCCACGAGCTGAGCGGGCGCCACGTCGAGGGCGGAGTACGTGGCCGTGACGCCGGCCGCGGCGAGCGCCGCGCTCTGCATGCGCGGAGACAACGAGTGGGCCACCGGGTGACCGATGAGCACCAGGCGCCGCGGCACTGTCACTGACGAGCGGTCAGGAAGATGTGCCGAGTGCCAGCAATTGCGCTAATGCGATTCGGCCGAGCTGTCCGCGGAGATTCTGTCGAGTGTGGGGCCGAGCATTTCCTCGATTTCATCAGCGGCGCGCCTGTAGTCGGCGAGATCCCCGCCGAACGGGTCGGCCACGGAGCGAGCCGACGCGCCACGCGATGCGTACTCGTCCAGCAGCGCTACGCGTGCCCGTGGCGCCACTGAGTGAATTCCAGGCATGTGATTTCCAGACATGGCGAGAATGATCGTGTCGCTCCCAATATCTTCCGGGAGCAGCGGGCGACTGCGATGGCGGGACAAGTCAAGACCACGCTCCAGGCCGACGAGGATCGCGCCATCGGCTGCCGACCCACCCAGGGCCGCACCTATCCCGGCGCTGGCGAAATCTACCTGTAGCCCGCGCTCCGCTGCCATCCGCCTCGCCAGCGCTTCGGCCAGTGGGCTGCGACACGTGTTGCCGGTGCACACGAAGACGATTTTCACAGACTACGCTATGGGAACGAGGGTTGGAGCCGCGATTCTGAGCTTGTCGGCCGAGATGGCGCCCGGCCGGATGACACGCGGACGCTCACCCATGCAATCTACAACTGTGGATGGGTGTGAAGGCGTAAGCGTTCCGCCATCCAGCACCAGCAGCGTTCCCCGCGCTATGGCATCCCACCAGTCGCGGACGACCGTAGTGGCGGATTCCGCGGGTGGGCTGCCGGGGCGATTGGCACTGGTGGACGTGATCGGGTCACCATACGCGCGAATGAGGCGGCCGAGCCCCGGGTGCGATGTCCAGCGTACCGCAATCCCGCCTTCGGGGCCGCGGAGCGCATCGGGCACGCGGCGCTCGCCGCCGGGTAGGACCATCGTGAGCGGACCGGGCCAGTAGCGCGCCGCGAGCGACGCCGCCGCCGGCGTGAGGTGCAGATCCAGGCGACCCAGCATGTCCACGCCCGCGATGAGCATCAGGAAGGGCTTACCACGCGGACGGGACTTTAGCGCGACTAGATTGCTGACCGACTCGTGATCCACTCCGCCACCAAAGCCGTACACCGTCTCGGTGGGGTAAGCCAGCACGTTGCGCGCGTTCAGGTGCGCAATGGTTCCGCGAAGGGACGCCTCGATCTCCTCGGGCGACCAGAACGGCGTGGATTGCGACTGCAGCGTCATCCCGGCAACATACTCAGTGCTTCGGCGCGCGCGAAATCTTCCTCGGTCGTGATCTTCATCGCGCGCTCGCTCCCGGGGACGACCATCACTGGCACACCATACCGCTCACACAGGCCAACGTCGTCGGTGGCCGAAACCAGATCGAGTTTGGCGCGACGATGTACCGCATCAATGATATCGCGCGGGAACGCCTGCGGTGTCTGCGCGCGCCAGAGCTGGTCGCGTGCGACAGTCTCGGTCACGAGCCCGTTCACATTAACGCGCTTGAGCGTGTCCACGACGGGGAGCGCAGCCGTTGCAACGTTCCCCGCACGCGCTGCCACAATCACTGCGTCGATGACGGAGTCTGGCACGAGCGGGCGGGCCGCGTCGTGAATCACGACGATACGCACCTCGGGCGGCAGATCTTCAAGCCCGTTGAACACGGATTCGCCACGCTCGTTTCCGCCGACGGATATGAGCAGTCGCTCGAGGTCGCTCTGAAAGATCCACGGTGGGGGATCTCCGGCGTACCGTCGCGGGAGCACCGCAACGACCATCGCGACATCCGGCCGTGCCTGAAACGCCTGCACACTGTGCAGCAGCATCGGGCGTCCAGCCACCCAACGAAACTGCTTCAGCTCCTCAGATCCCACGCGGCTCCCGGACCCAGCAGCGACGATGACAACACCGACATCGGGTGCGGGAGTTGGAACCGCAGCAGGAGCAGTACCGGTCACGCGAACATCTGGTTGAACATCTCGCGTATGGTGCGCACGCCAACAGCGCGAACTCCGCGCGGAACACGCCCACCCGCCGATCGCTCCGCGACGTACGCTGTGTGCATCCCCATCTTTGCCGCTTCCGCCAGCCGGCGCTCCGTCTGCGCGACCGGGCGGATCTCGCCGCCCAGTCCCACCTCACCAAAGAACACAGCGTCGGACGGGAGCGTCCGGTCGTAAACGCTCGACGCGATCGCCGCTGCCACCGCGAGATCACCCGCCGGTTCCTGCAGCCGCATTCCACCGACGACATTGAGAAAGACGTCGAGCGATGCAAAAGACAGCCCTGCACGCTTGTCCAGTACCGCGAGCAGAAGCGCGAGGCGACGACCATCGAAGCCAGTGCTAACGCGCTGCGGAGTGCCGAACCCGGCCTTGGCCGCGAGCGCCTGCACCTCGATTAGAATGGGGCGCGTCCCCTCCAGCAGCGGCGTGACGGCGCTACCGGACGAGATGTTTGCGCGGTCGCCCAGGAAGAGCTCCGACGGATTGGCTACGGGCTCCAGCCCGCTCTGGCTCATGCGAAAGACGCCGATCTCGTCCACACTTCCAAACCGATTCTTGGTCGCGCGTAGCACGCGATGATCCAGCGAGCCCTCGCCCTCGAAGTACAACACCGTATCAACGATGTGCTCCAGCGTCTTCGGTCCGGCGATCCCGCCGCCCTTCGTCACATGCCCCACAACGAAGACGCTTATCCCCGAGGCCTTGGCGAAGTGCATCAGCCTTGCGGCCGACTCGCGAACCTGACCAACATTACCGGGCGCACCTTCCAGATCAGACGTGAACACGGTCTGGATCGAGTCGACAACCATCACCTTTGGAGACTGCTCAGAGGCCGTCGCGAGGATCGTCTCCAGATTGGTCTCGCTCAGCAGCATCACGTCCTGCGCTGCATCGCCTAACCGGTCGGCGCGAAGCTTCACCTGAAGCGGAGACTCCTCACCCGAGACGTACAGCACGTCGTGGCCGCCACCCTGGAGCGTTGCCGCCACCTGCAGCAACAGCGTGGACTTACCAATGCCGGGTTCGCCGCCGATGAGCACGACCGAGCCCGGAACTATCCCGCCAACGAGAACGAAATCAAACTCGCCTATTCCGGTCTTCCAGCGCAGATCCTCCGATCCGCGTACTTCGCGCAGCCGCGGAGCGTGTGCGGCGACGCCACCGGCGGCAAGCGACTTGGCGCCGCCCGCGCGTCGGGACGCCGCTCCACCGGCACCGGCTGAGGGCGTCGCCATTTCCTCGACCAACGTGTTCCACTCCCCGCACGTCTCACATTTTCCAGCCCATTTGGGGTGATCGGAGCCACAGCTGGTACAGCGATATAAGGTCTTCGACTTGGGACTCACTAACCGTCTGATCCGTTCCCGGACTGGCGCCCAGAATAGTTCTCGAAGCGCGTGAATGCGCGATTGAAGAAGAGGGTAGCGATCCCCGTCGGCCCGTTGCGCTGCTTACCAACGATAACTTCGGCCATTCCCTGCGACACCTTGCCATCCTTGTCCGGCTGAGTCGGATCCTTCCCTTCCAGTACGTCGTAGTACTCCTGCCGATACAGGAACATCACGACATCAGCGTCCTGCTCGATCGCGCCGGACTCGCGCAGATCGGACAGTTGTGGACGCTTGTTGTCGCCCGTGCGCTGCTCCGGCGCGCGGCTCAGCTGTGACAGTGCAATGACCGGCACGCGGAGTTCGCGCGCCAACGCCTTGAGCGATCGCGAAATCATGCTGATCTCCTGCTGCCTGTTCTCCGACCCGGCCGGACCCTGCATCAGCTGCAGGTAATCGATAACGATCATCCCGATGTTGCTCTCTGCCTTGAGACGCCGAGCCTTGGAGCGCATCTCCAGCAGGGAGATCGCCGGCGTATCGTCGATCCACACCGGCGCCTGACTCAGCAGGCCCGCGGCGCGGCCCAATTGCACGAACTCGTCGTCGCGCAGCTTCCCCTTGCGCAACCGCTGGGCATCAACCCGTGCCTCGCTCGTGAGCATGCGCTGCAGCAACGACTGCTTGCTCATTTCGAGCGAGAAGAACGCCACTGGCGTCTTGGCGTCGAGCGCGGCGTTCTGCGCGCAATTGAGCACGAACGCGGTTTTTCCCATCGACGGCCTCGCCGCGATGATGATGAGATCGGAGGGCTGAAATCCCGCGGTCATCTCGTCCAGATCGCGGAAGCCGCTGGGAACGCCAGTGACCGACTCCCCGGCGATATGGAGCTGCTCGATGCGCTCCATTGCCTCGTACATCAGCTCCTTCACGCGCGTGAACCCTTCGGTACCGCGGCTCTGGTTCACCTCGAAGATGCGCTGCTCCGCATCGTCCAGCAGCTCGACCGCGGGTCGCGGCGACTCGAAGGCCTCGCCTACGATGGCGGTGGATACCTCGATCAGCCGACGCCTGAGCGCCTTCTCCTGCACGATCTTGGCGTGGTACTCCACGTTGGCGGCCGTGGGGACGACGTCCACCAGGTAGCCGATGAACTCGCGGCCACCCACGGCCTCGAGCTCGCCGTTGCGAGACAGCTCTTCCGACAGCGTGAGCGGATCGATGACGTCGCCCCGCTCGGACAGCGCCAGCATCGCGCGAAACAGCCGTCGGTGCGCCTCGCGGTAGAACATGCTCTCGTCCACGAACTCGCTGGCGCGCAGTACTGCATCCGCGTCGAGGAGCATGGCCGAGAGCACTGCCTGTTCCGCAGCCTCGGAATAGGGCGGCGTGCGCTCCCGGTATGGATCGCGTGGCGCTATGGTGAGGTTATGACTTGGCTGAATCGAGTACGCTTCGGGCGAGCTTGACATCTTCCCAGGTAGGTCTCTTCCAGGCCGGATTGCGGAGCAACGCGGCCGGATGGTAAGTGACGATCAACGGCGTGCCGTGGTAGCTGTGAACCGCACCACGGAGCTTGCCAATCGGCGTCTTGGTATCCAGGAGAGTCTGCGCCGCGAACGTTCCGAGCGCCAGTATCACCTTCGGCTTGATGATCTGAATCTGGCGCACGAGATACGGACTGCAAGCCGCAACTTCGTCCGCGGTGGGGTTGCGGTTGGCTGGAGGACGGTGCTTGACCACGTTCACGATGAAGACGTCCTCGCGCTTTAGGTCGATGGCTTCCAGGATCTTGGTGAGCAGTGCCCCCGATTGCCCCACGAACGGCCGCCCGGTCTCGTCCTCAGTGGCACCCGGTGCCTCACCGACGACCATCAGCCCAGCCTTGGGGTCACCCTCGCCGGGGACGCCATGGATTGCGTTCTGGTATAGCGGACAGCGAGTGCAATCCTCGACCAGCTTGGCCAGCGCCTTGAGCGATTTCACGTCCGCAAAGGGATTCCGCTCCAGTGGCGCACCGTTCTGGGTTCCGACCACCAGCCCCTGCTCGAAAGCTTTCATGCCGTCCGCACCGCCCGTGGCGCCCTCCGTTGGGCTCTCCAGCCGCACGTCCGGGGCCGCAGCGGGTGCTGATTCGACACGATGCTCGTCGGCAGATGCTGCTTTGATATGCGGAGCCTCGGCCGGCGGCGCAGCCTCAGGGCGGGGTGCCGCGCCCGACGCCGTCGGCTCCCTCACCTGCGCCAAAGCAGCTCTGGGAGGAGTCGTGCCGGCCGCTCCGCGCCGGGAGCGCATTGCATCGATCGTGGCCATCGCTTCGTCGACACTCAACGAGTCGAGCACGAACTCGCCGTCGCCAAGCTCTCGGCGCTGCTCCAGATAGGTTCGAAGCCGCTCTCTAGCGTCCATTCAGCAACGTCTCCACTCGATCAAGAATCCGATCAGCCGCGTCGTGCTTGGACATGAGCGGCAACTCTTCTGCCGCGTCCTCGGTTACGATTGTAACGCGATTTGTGTCCGCGCCGAAGCCTTCCCCTGGAGCACCGGCCCGGTTCGCCACCACGAATTCCAACCCCTTGGCGCGGAGCTTACCGCGCGCGTTGGCAACCAGGTCGTCCGTCTCCAGCGCAAAACCGACCGCAACCAACCCCGCCCGACGGTCGCCCCGCGTTGCCGAAAGGATGTCGTTGGTGTCAGTCAGCGCCAACATCTGCGGCCTCGCCGCCTTCTTGATCTTACGATCAGCGGGATCTGACGGGCGGAAATCTGCGGGTGCGGCGGCCATGATGAGCACGTCCGCGTCCACGAGTGCGGCACGCAGCGCACGTTCCATGTCGCCGGTGCTCTGGATGCGAACAACGTCCACTTCGGGCGGTGCCGCAACTTCCATCGACCCCGCGATCAGCGTGACGCGCGCGCCGCGAGCCCATGCCGCCGCGGCCAGCGCTACACCCATTTTACCCGAGCTGTGATTGGAGATGAACCGCACCGGGTCGATTGGCTCGCGCGTCGCTCCGGCTGTCACCACGACGTGTTTGCCGCGAATCGGTGACGCGGCGGCAAGCAGACGCTCGACGTGGGCGACAATCGTTTCCACGTCCGGAAGCCGTCCCGGTCCATCTCCTTCACCGAACGCAAGCGGCCCGGTGGCCGGTTCGAGCACGTTGTAGCCGATGTCACGCGCGTGCGCTGCGTTGCGCCGCGTCTGCTCGTGCGCCCACATGCGGTCGTTCATCGCAGGGGCGAGCAACACCGGGCAGTCCGCAGCCAGCAGAATCGCTGCCAGCAGATCATCTGCGCGTCCCTGTACGGCACGCGCCAAGAAATCCGCAGTCGCGGGCGCGACCACGATGCAGTCGGCGGCACGTGCGATACGAATGTGCGCGAGCGCATCACCGACCTGAAATATGTCGGTGTGAACCGTGCGCCCGGTAACAGCTTCGAAAGTGATCTGCCCCACGAACTCGCGCGCGCCGCTCGTCATCACGACGTCGACCTCAGCGCCGAGCTGTGTGAGCGAACGCGCCAGCCACACGGATTTGTAGCTGGCGATTCCTCCCGTGACGCCGAGGACTACGCGGCGGCCGCGGATATGCGTCGTGGCTAGTCCGCGTTAGTCCGCGCGGCGGCGCGGAACCACGTGGTACGAAATCTGACCGTCACCGAGCTCTTCAAGAGCACGCGTGGTGAGCTTCTTCTCACCGGGGGCGGAACGATCGCGCGGGAACTCGTTCAGGACGCGCGCGAACTTGGCCGCGACCAGGACACCGAGGTATTTATTGGTTGCGTGCTTCGCGATCTCGTCAGGCGTGTGAACTCTCATTACTCATTTCTCCATGATGTGACTCACTTCCGCGTTGAGTACGGAGATTATCTCCGCGGCAACGCGCGCCGTAGCGGGGGCATGTACCCGTCGCAACGACTCGGCGTCGATGATGCACGACACCTGCGCAACAGCGCGCTCCAGGTCATCGTTGACCACGACGTACTCGAACTCATCCATCACACTTATCTCGTCGATCGCGTCGCGCAACCTCGTCGCGATCGTCCCTGTGTCCTCCGTACCGCGGCCGCGCAGACGCGCCACCAGCACCTCACCGGACGGCGGCAACACGAAGATGCGAACAGCATCCGGAAAGGTCGCTGCGAACCGCGCCGCACCCTTGACGTCGATGTCCATCGCAACGTGTCTGCCTGACTTCATCACACGCTCCACCTCGCGGCGGAGCGTTCCATACATCTTGCCGTGCACTTGCGCGTATTCGGCAAACTCGCCGTTCGCCACTGACAACTCGAACGCGGGTGGCGTCAGAAAGTAATAAGCAACACCGTCAACCTCGCCCGGACGGGGCCCCCGCGTCGTCGCCGATACCGAGTAGCCGATGTCGGACCTGAGCTCGAGCAGCCGCCGCGTGATCGTCGTCTTACCTGCTCCCGAGGGAGCAGAAAGAATAACCGGAAACGCCACTTATTCTACGTTCTCGCTCTGCTCGCGCAGCCGCTCCAACTCCTCCTTGATGCTCACAACGTCGGCCAGGATTGCAGCGTCATTGGCCTTGCTGCCGGTGGTGTTCGCCTCGCGCAACATCTCCTGCAGCAGGAATCCAAGGCGCTTTCCCACGCCCGACTCAGCCGGCTCGGACACAGTTGCACGGAACGCGGCGATGTGCGCCCTGAAGCGACTCAGCTCCTCCGAGACGTCCAGCCGATCAGCCATGATCGCGATCTCCTGCGCCAACCGCTGCGGATCCACCGCGACACCCGCCGCAAGCTCGGCCACGGACGCGTGCAGCCGATCTCGCTGCTGCCGGAGCCGCGCCGGAGCACGCTCTTCCACCCTATGCAGCGCTGCCTCGACGACGTCGAGATGTTCGTGCAGGAATTCCGCTATCGCCTTCCCTTCCACCCGCCGCATCGTATCAAGAGCGGCCGCGGCCTCATTCACTATCGGGAGCAGTTCATCGAGCGAACCGGCTTCAGCTGGGTCGCTCATGTCGTGCGTACCGGAAGTCACAACCTCAGGCATGCGCATGATCGTGGCGACGTCCACGCCGCCCGCGAGGCCGAAGCGCTCACCGAGAGTCCGAAGCTGCTCCACGTAAGCGCCAAACCTGGCCTCGTCGATGGACGCCGAATGAACCGAGTCGCGTTCGAGGCGAGCGGTGAGCGTCACGTGGCCCCGAGCAAACTGCCGGCGCAGCGCCTCGCGCACGTCCCCCTCCCATCTCGCCATGGCGCTGGGGAGCTTGACCGCCGGGTTGAAGAACCGGTGGTTGACAGCGCGAATCTCAACGTTGAGGCGCGCACCCCCAAACGTACCTTCGGCAGCGCCGAAACCGGTCATGCTCGTGATCATGTGCAGCCTGTTAAGTTATTGCGCGACAATGACTTTGTCAAATCGTTTGAACCATTTGCGGGCACGCCTACTGCGGCATTGACCAACCATGACCAACATGGACCAAACCTGACGCCGCGGGCATCGATCAATTGAAGAAGTACCAGCGCAGGCCATACACGTTCAGCGGGCGCGGCATGATGTATCCCGGCACCTGATCGTATTGGAGCGAGGTGATGTTGCGCCGCTGATAGCTCAGAACTCCACGGAGGATCCTGAGCTCGACGAGAACAGACACCACCTTGCTGGGGACCGTCGAGCGGTCGCCGTTCAGCTCCGGGAAGAGAACAGAGCTTCGGTAATCCAGCATTGGCTGGACCAGGAAGGAGAAGTTCCCGTTTGGGAAGCGCGTCAGCCACTGCGTGAAGAACCGTACATCGGCATGTGCCTGGTACTCAGGCGTGTACGGACCGGGGTGTTGCCACCGGGTCCCCGACGCGTTTACCGAAAGTCCGTATGGCAGGGCTCCGCTCAACCCCGCCGTCGTCCCCGTCTGCCGCGCGATCGATACCGCCGTGAATGCACTATCGAACACCGCTGGCGGGACCAGCACAGCCGTATCCCGCGTCACCAGCCCAACCGTAGCCCAGGGGCCGCCGCTGAAAAGTCGGACACCGCCCTCCACGCGCGCCGAGCGCGAGCTTGGCTCCCGGATGTGCTCGGGAGCGGGATCGCCAATCGCCGTTCGCTGCCCCACGTACCCGGCAACCCTTATGAACGGAAGCGGTGTCAGCCGGCCACCCACCTCCAGTCGCGTGAGACCCGCATACTCATCCCGCTCGGCCAACGCGTTCACGGCGATGAGTCCCCGCGACAGATCAAACGTCGCGCTCGGCGAGTTGTAGCCACGGCCGAGCCTGCGGCGGTACCGCTCCACAAGTCTGAGCCGGCCGCCGTAGCGATCGAAGCCAGCGGTCGCGATGTACTGAGTGGTGGAGGAGAGTGTGTCCGCTGTGTCCGCTGGAAAGCCGAACTGCCGTACCGCAGTGGTGTCTTGATGTAAGCTGTTTTCCTTGAGGAGCTGGGTCGAGGCGACTAGCTGAAGGAAGGGTCCGCTCCCTTCCCGGCCGATCGCGGCGCGCAGATATCCCAGCGTGTTGGCGGAGCGGTATCCTGGCAGGAACTGACCGGCGCCGAAGAAACGCTGCGTGGTGGTGCGCGTGGTATTGATGCGAATGGCCGTAGCGTCCAGACTCCAGCGCGCGCGAGCTACGCCATAGCGGCCGAGCACGGAAAACTGGTCACCGCCGCCACCGAAGCGGGTGTCAGTGACGCCGTACTGCTGCCCGGCAAGCTGCAAGCCGGTCCCATTGTAATAGCGCTTTCCGTAGTACACGCGATACACATTGGTGCTCAGGTCACCCGTCAATACGTCCACGCGGGTGTACGGAGCGGTGAGGTTGTACTCCCAGCTGCGCATCTCGATTCGGAGCTCGCTCGCGGTGCGAACGAGTGTGAGCCGCTCCAATGCCCAGAGCGGGAAAGTGTGGACGTCCGGTGCTGCGCCGTTTCTGGCTTCCAGGTTGTCCAACTCAATGCCATCGATGAACAGACGGACCCGCGAGAAATCACCGCCGTAAGCGACCGTCTGCGGCGCGGCCAGCCAACCGGAGCGGAACGCCGTGATCGTGGGGATACCGTCCAGCAGATCGCCCAGCGTGAGCGCGCCGGAGCGAAAGAGTCCATCCCGATCGAAGGTATACGAGTCGCCGATCTCGATGGACGGCATGACGTCGCCGCGCCCGATGCGCGCCTGCACGCTGTCGGCGCGCTGCTGCTTGGGCGGCGCTGGCTTCCTGCTGGTGTCAGACGCTGTGGATTGCGCCGACGCGACCCCGGGAACGGCGGCCGACGCAGTGATCATCGCCGCGACAAGAGCGGCGGCATGGCGCATTCCAGAACGGCGAACGCGACAGACAGCGCCGACGCGCCCGCGAAGTGTCACCGCGCGGCGCGCGCGCGCAGAAATTCGACGAACATCCCGACCGGTGTGCCCGTCGGGCCCTTTGGGATGTATCCGAGGTCCGTCTCGGAGTACGCGGTCCCGGCGATATCGAGGTGCACCCAGGGATACTCCTCGGCGAACACCTTGAGGAACATCGCAGCCGTGATCGCCCCGGCTGCGCGCCCGCCCGTATTCTTGATGTCGGCCACGTCGGACTTTATCAGCTCGCCGTAGTCATCCCACAGCGGGAGCTGCCATCCGCGTTCGCCCGAGCGCTCGCCCGCTGCGAGCACTTCATTCACGAGGCCCTGATCGGTCCCCAGCACGCCGACGGCGCTGTGTCCGAGCGCGATGACGCACGCTCCGGTGAGCGTGGCCGCATCGATGACGGCGGCCGGGTTGAAGCGGCGCACGTATGACAGAAGATCCGCAAGGACGAGGCGGCCTTCTGCGTCAGTGTTGATCACCTCGATGTACTTACCCAACTGGCTGCGCACCACGTCGCCGGGATTCACAGCGGTGCCGGAAGGCATGTTGGTCGTCGCGCCGAAAACGCCGATAACGTTGATCGGCAGCTTCATGCGGCCCACCACTTCCATCGCGCCGATCACGGCGCCGGCGCCACTCATATCGAACTTCATCCACTCCATCCCCTGCGCCGGCTTGATCGAAATTCCACCGGAATCGAAGCACAGTCCCTTGCCGACGAGCGCGACCGGCGCGTCGCCCGGTTTACCGCCCTTGTGTTCCATTGTGACCAGCCGCGGCTCCTGCGGCGTTCCCTGCGCAACGCAGAGAAACGAGCCCATCTTCTCCGCCTCGAGCCCTGCCCGATCCAGCGAGTTGAAGCGCATACCATGCCGCGCGGCTACCTCCTGCGCGGCGTTTGCGAGAAAGTCGGGAGTGCAGATGTTGCCCGGCGTCATGCCGAGCGTGCGCGTGAGCGACTGACCCACACCGATAGCATTTCCGGCGTCGAGCGCCGCGTGATTTTCCGGCGTGTCCGGCGCAAGGATCACCACGTCCGTGAGGGGTGACTTACGCTCATCCACCGGTGGGGCTGTCTTCGTTTCCAGGTACTGCCACGCGCCTGCGTGGGCACCGACAACCGCGGCCTCCATGTGCACCGGGTCCAGGCCATCGGCGAAGAAAGCCATTTTTCCGCTGCCCAGTTTGGACGCAGCGTTACGTGCGGCCAGAGCGGCGACTCTACGAACGGCCGCAGCCGTGGCCGGTGAGTTACCAAGCCCGATGAGCGCCACTCGGCCGGCACCGTCCGACGCACCACTCAAGAACAGTACCTCGTCACGAGAGCCGCGGAAGGCACGCTGGGCGAGTGCCGTGGAAATCGCACCGTTCATCGCGCCGTCGAGCGGCTCCAGAGCGGGAGGAACCGTTGCGCCAGAGGTAAGTGCAACAAAGAGGAGCGGCGTGTCCAGCGATTCCGGAGCGGCGCTCGACAATGCGACGTTCAGCGAGACGTTCAGCGGGTTAGGCATTCGTTCGATTGAGGAGTGATACAGAGTGATGCGCAGATGTTACGCGAGAATATTAGACGAAGATGCCCCGCGACGATCTTACGCCGATTCTACGCGCGCATACCGCGGATGACAGCGTCGCCAAATCCTGAGGTCGACACTTCGGTGGCACCGGGCATCTGTCGCGCCAGATCATACGTCACCGTCTTTGACTTGATCGCGTTCTCCACGCCCCGAACGATCAATCCGGCGGCCTCGCCCCACCCCATGTGCTCGAACATCATCACACCGGAGAGGATGACGCTCCCCGGATTGATTTTGTTCAGACCAGCGTACTTGGGCGCGGTGCCGTGGGTCGCCTCAAACACAGCCAGACCGTCGCCCACGTTGCCGCCCGGTGCGATACCCAGTCCACCGACCTGTGCGGCCGCGGCATCGGAGAGATAGTCGCCGTTCAGATTGGGCGTCGCGATAACGGAGTACTCCGCCGGCCGGAGCAGCATCTGCTGGAACATAGAGTCCGCAATGCGGTCGTTGACGACAATCTTATCCGTCTTGTCGCCGCCCTTGAGATCGCTCTCCGCCACGGTGGAATCGCCGAACCGCTCGCGCGCGACCTCGTAGCCCCAGTCGCGGAACGCGCCTTCGGTGAACTTCATGATGTTCCCCTTGTGGACCAGCGTCACTGACCGCCGTTTCTTGGCTTCGGCGTAGCGAATCGCCATATCTACGAGACGTTGCGAGCCGAACTTGCTCATCGGCTTAATGCCGAGGGCGGAGTCCGGCCGGATCTCGGCGCCGAAGGACGAATGGAGGAAGTCGCGAAGCGCGTTGGCTTCGGCTGAACCGGCCTTGTACTCGATGCCGGCGTACACGTCCTCCGTGTTCTCTCGGAAGATCACGACGTCGACCTTTTCCGGCTCCTTGACCGGAGCACCCACCCCTTCGAAGTAGCGGACCGGACGAATGCATGCGTACAGATCGAGGACCTGGCGCAGCGTAACGTTGAGCGACCTGATGCCGCCGCCGACTGGCGTCGTGAGTGGCCCCTTTATGGAAACGCGGAACTCCTGGAACGCGTTCACCGTCTCGTCGGGAAGCCAGCTACCGTAATTCTTGAATGCCTTCTCGCCCGCGAATACCTCCATCCAGGCGACCTTCCGTTCGCCACCGTACGCCTGGTCCACTGCAGCGTCGAACACACGCACCGATGCTGCCCAGATATCGGCGCCGGTCCCATCTCCTTCAATGAATGGGATAATTGGATTACTTGGTACGTCCAGCGTGCTGTCGGCGTAGCCGATGCGCTCGCCGGCGGACGGAACGGATGCGTGAGTGTAGGTCGCCATTCTGGGTGTTCGGAGAGACTGTAAAGTGGTAAATCTGTGAAACTTACGCGCGGCTCGAACGGGCGGCTACCAGCCTGGCTAGAGCCGAGCTCTGGACGGAGGTACCACGAGGACAGCAAACGCCGCTCACCGGTGATCCAGCGAAGCGGCGCATGCGTTTAGGACAATAGACGAATGCCCGGAGCGAGACTCGAACTCGCACGACTGTCGCCAGTCGGGGGATTTTGAGTCCCCTGCGTCTACCGATTTCGCCATCCGGGCGGGATGCGCAATGTGCAGTCTGCGTGGGCAAGATAACATCCCGCCGCGAGCAGAGCGAGGCTGCTCCAGGGCGTGCAGCGGAGATACTCGCCTCCGTCCCGAGCGAGTGACCGACATTCGCCCCTTTCGTACCGACGCCAACGGATGTACAATGCTTAGAGGCGCCCGAACACAACCCGAATAAACCCCACGAGCGCCGCGCAGAGCATGCCGGACTGAAACATGACAGGAATGATGGCCGTTACGCACCCGCTCACATCGCTGCACGAAACCCTCGTGCACTATTTCGCTGCCGCGGCTTCGATGGATGAGGTACAGCGAGCGGTGCTACAGCGCGGACATCAACTGGATGCGCGGGGGCGCAGCGGTGCGCCGATCATTGCGGATATCAAGGCCGTCGCACGAGCAGCCGCCCGCAAAACTAGCGTGGAAATCGACGAGCCTACATGGCAGAGCATGCTGGCGCCGCTAGAGATCTTTTTCTAGCGCGGGGCCGCGGGCCGCCCTGGCTTACGGCGTCACCGGCCCCTGGTTCTGCTGATCCCGTATCTCCCGCATCTTCTGCCGCAGTTGCGCCTGCAAACCAAAGTACTGCGCCTGCTGAACCGGCGTCAGAAAGGTCGACAGCTCGCTCTGCTCGGCTTTCTGCAGCTCGAAACGTTGCTGCTGAAGATCGCGCGCCTGGGACATGAGGCTCGCCACGTGGGCTTGGTCCGCCGCGCTTCCACGCGCTAGCTCCTGACGTAATGCGATGCGGGCTGCACGTTCCTGATCCGCGAGACCACGCCTGCGCGCGTCCAGCCGGCCATTAACGTCGCGCAGACGCTGCATCTGCTCGCCGGAAAGATTGAGCCTTTCACGAACCAGCTGATCACCGCGCGCACGGAACTCCTGTTCCAGAACCGCGCGGCTCTGCCCGCCGGCGCCACCCGGAGGTCGCCGCGGACTCCTCTGCGCGCCAGCCGTCGAAGCGCTCAACGTAATCAGCGCGGCCACAGTAATCAGGGTCGATCTCACGAAGCGTCTGCCTCGAATGCCGCAGGCGTTATAGGTTCCGGCTCCGCGGGCGGCGCGGCATCTATGTGCGCCATCGAGTGAATCAACTGCGCCAGATGCTCGTCCGACAGATCAGCCGTCCCCACCAACGCAACACCGGAGTGCGACAGGTTCGTCGAAGCAACAGGTGCCGTTTGCGACACCGCGCTGGCAGCCTTCGTGCCGGAGCGCTCGTGCTGGACGACAACGGCCGAGACACCGGCAGCACCCAGCAGCAGGGCCGCCGCCAGGCGCAGGTGCGCCACGTGAAAGCGGCTCCGTGGCACCACTTTCGAGTAGCTCGAATATGCGGGGATTGCCGCGGATATCGCGACAACATCCACCTGCGGTGCGACAGCGACGGTGATGACCGCACGGATGATGGACAGTTCGTCCGTACAGTCCTCACACTCGCGCACGTGCATCAGAACCCGCACCCGCTCAATATCCGGGAGCAGGCCGTGCACAAGATCGGGGAGCACCTCCCGCACCGCTACATTCTGACAATCATTCATCGACATTGAGAAACTCCTTCACCGCGCGCATCGCGTTGTGGTAGTGGACGCGCGCGGCGCCCTCAGTGCTGCCTGATATTTCGGCAATTTCCTTGTAAGAGAGCCCCTGCTCCACCCGCAACGTGAATATTTCCCGCTGCTTGGGAGAAAGAGATCCGAGCGCACGCCGGACTCTCATGAGTGACTCGTCTGCGACCATACTGTCCAGCGCATCGAACTGAGTAACTGCATCGCCCTCTTCCACGCTCGATACATTCCGACTCCTGTGCTCCGATCGGCGCCTGTCCAGAATCAGCCGTCTGGCGATCGTGAACAGCCACGTCCGGAACGCGCTTTCACCCCGAAAGCTGTCGATCGCGGCAAACGCACGGACGAATGTGTCCTGCACCACCTCGTCAACACTGTCCCGCTGGCCCGAAGTTGCGGCAAATCGAGCCACGGCCGGAGCGTGCCGCTCCACCAGCTTGCTTGCCGCTAACCCTTCACCCGATTGCCATCGGCGAATGAGTTCTGTGTCCGATGGTTCTTCGATTGGCTGGGCGGCAACTTCCACACGCTAAATAGACGCTGGTCGAGCGGGTATGTTAAGTGCTTGAAGTTGACGCATTTCCCGAAAGTACCTAGTTTCACAGAACAAGCGTTCGAATAGAACGCCCCCCACGTTCGGCCGGAGTGCCAAGATGCCCGACGAAACCATCCCACCATCCCCTCCTCCCCAGAGCCCTCGGGTTTCCAAGCTCGATGTCCTGCTTACCGCGGCCGCGGCGACTTTCGCGACACGTGGCTACAGCGGGACCAGCATGCGCGACATAGCACATGACTCGGGTATCTCGCTTTCGGGTATCTATTACTACACGCGCGGCAAGTCGGCGCTCCTCTATGAAATCCAATCACGCACTGTCGATGCGCTGCTCGCGTCCACCGCGCAGGCGCTCGCCGGCGTCACGCGGCCGCTGGAGCAGCTGATGCGCTTCATTGAGAACCACATATCCTACGCCGACGACCACCCGGCGTTTGTGCGCGTGCTGTCGCACGAGACGTCGCCGGGGTCAGCCGACGAGCGGCGCGAAGTGGTAGAGCTGAAGCGGTTGCAGTATGTCAGAGTTCTGCGAGACATCCTCGATCGCGTGCGCCACGGATCGCCAGCACCAGTGAGCAACGAGTTCGGGGCCGACATGCTGTTCGCCATGATGAGCGGACCCAGACAGTGGGGCATAGCAGACACGGAGCTGAATGTTGGAAGTGCCAGTCGATCCATCTATGACCTCTTCGTGCGTGGCTTCACCGGCGGCGGCATCAACGGCGCGACCGAGGGACACCAGGCATGACGGAATTCATAGCGCACCGTGGCGTGCACGACGTCTTCACGGAGAACACAATGGACGCGTTCCAGCGCGCGCTCGATCTTGGCTTCGATGCGGTGGAGCTGGACGTTCACGTCACCGCCGATGGCATCTGTGTCGTACACCACGACGAGTCAGTGGTCACCCCTAAATTTGCCCTGTCGATTCGGGGGACGTTTCAGGACACGCTGTGCTCGGCCGCTCCAATGCTCCCGCGGCTCGAAGCCGTGCTGGATCTTATCGCTGGCCGCGCACACGCCTACGTTGAAATCAAGAGCCGAGATGTGGAGCCTGAGATCGCGGCCGTGCTGGGCGCTTCGCGCGCCGAAGCGTCGGTGCACTCGTTCGATCACCGCTCCGTCCTACGGATGAAACGCCTGCTTCCATCGCTGCGCACGGGAATTCTTCAGGCAAGCCGCCTGATCGACAGCGTTCACGCGCTGCGTGCTGCCGAGGCGGACGACCTGTGGCAGTCGCACGAACTCGTCGACGCCGAGTTGGTCGAGCAGGTGCAGTCCGCTGGTATGCGCGTCATTGCGTGGACGGCCAACACGCCATCAGATTGGCGGGTATTCCAGGACCTCGGGGTGGCGGGCATCTGCACGGACCTGCCGCTTCGCCCTTCGACCGTCCACCCTTCCTCATCCCCACGGAGTCCCCAGCTGGATGCGACAATTTAGTCTAATAGCGCTCTGCACAATTGGCATTGCGTGTGCCAGCAATCGCAAGGCGAGCCAGGCGCCGACGCCCGTAGCCGGGTCCGGCGTGGCATCGGATTCCGCGAGCGCGCGCCGACTGTTGGGCGCTGTCTCCACGCCCAACGCCAATCCCTTCCCGAGCACGTACACGCGGTTTCCGTCGCGCACCACGGTCATCCGCAACGCGACAATCATGACCGCCGCCGGGCCAACGCTGCCGAACGCGTCCATTCTCCTCCGCGACGGAAAGATCGTGGAAGTCGGGACAACTGTAAGTGCTCCCAGTGACGCGGTGGTGATTGACGGCACCGGCAAATACGTGACGCCTGGCATTATCGACGTCCATTCCCACCTTGGCGTGTACGCGGCACCTGGCGGAAGCGGACTCAACGACGGTAACGAGGCCACCAACCCGGTCACGGCCAATGTGTGGGCGGAGCACTCGGTGTGGCCGCAGGATCCGCAGTTCCCGCGCATTCTCGCTGGCGGCGTGACCACGATTCAGGTCCTTCCTGGTTCGGCAAATCTCATTGGCGGCCGTAGCGCGATACTCAAAGTGGTACCCTCGCGCACCGTGCAGGGGATGAAGTTCCCGGGTGCCAAGTACGGTCTCAAGATGGCCTGCGGAGAGAATCCAAAACGGGTTTACCGCAGTCGTGGTCCGTCAACTCGCATGGGCAATGTCGCGGGGTATCGCGCGGCTTTCATCCAGGCCACTGAGTATCGCCGCAAGTGGGACGAGTGGAACGCAACGCACAAGGGCAATCCCCCCACGCGCGATCTTGGGCTCGAGACTCTGGCGGAGGTGCTGCGCGGCAACATCTACGTTCAGAATCACTGCTATCGCGCCGACGAAATGGCGCAGATGCTCGATATCGCTAAAGAGTTCGGCTACAAGGTCCGTGCGTTCCACCACGCGGTCGAGGCGTACAAGATCGCCGATCTGCTGCGCGAGAACGGCACGGGTGCGGCGGTGTGGGCAGACTGGGGCGGATTCAAGCAGGAGGCCATGGATGGGATCAAGGCCAACCTCGCGCTTGTGGACGCGGCAGGTGCAAAGGGGATGATTCACTCTGATGACCCATCCGGCGCGCAGCGGCTCAACCAGGAGACGGCCAAGGCGATGTTCGCTGGCCGCGCCGCGGGACTCAACGTGTCTGAAGATAAAGCGCTCACGTGGATGACCATTAACCCGGCGTGGGCGCTTGGGCTCGATAGCCAGATCGGCTCGCTGGTCGCCGGTAAGGACGCCGACGTGGTGCTGTGGAGTGGCGACCCGTTCAGCATCTACACCAAAGCGGAGAAGGTGTGGGTTGACGGAGCGATGCTGTTCGACCGGAACGATCCCGCGCAGCGATGGCGCACTGACTTCGACCTTGGCTATGTGCAGGGGAGTAACTAATAGATGCGGACTCACTTGATCAGGACTCGTACTTCCAGCTTTACGTGCGCCGTATGCGCGGCCGCAGTTACAGCGTTCGCAACGCCCGCGCTCCAGGCGCAGACCGTTGCTGTGACCGGTGCGACCATTTATCCCGTTAGCGGTGCTCCGATCCAGAATGGCACGGTGCTCGTTCGCGACGGCAAGATCGTCGCAGTGGGGAGCGATGTCGCCATTCCAGCCAACGCGCAGCGCATTGATGCAACCGGGAAGGTGGTCACACCGGGCTTCATCGATGCATCCACGCAACTTGGACTGGTCGAGATTGGCGGCGAGGAGGAGACACGTGATGTGTCGGCGCGTGGAAGGAACCAGGTATCCGCTTCATTCCGATCGTGGGACGGGCTCAACTCCGAGTCGGTATTCTGGGCACCCGCGCGCAACGAGGGAATCACCAGCGTGGTCGTCGAACCCGTTGGCGGCCTGGTGGCTGGGCAGGCGGCGATCGTCGATCTGGTCACGGGGCACGCCGCGCAGATGCTTCGCCGTGCGCCGGTTGCGATGGTTGCGCAGGTGGAGAACCCACCGCAAGGGGGCACTACCGCGCGCGGTGAGCTTGTGGGCAAGCTGCGCACATTGCTGGAGGACGTGAAGTTCTACGAGCACCACCGCGCCGACTATGACCGGGCGGTGTCGCGCGAGCTGAGCGTATCGCGTCCCGATCTGGAGGCGATGATTCCGGTTGTTGAAGGAAAGCTTCCGCTCGCTATAGTGGCCGACCGTGTCGACGACATCGAGGGCGCACTTCGGCTCGCGAAGGAATTCAACCTCAAGATCATGATCGTCGGTGGCGCGGAAGCGTGGCTCGCTGCGAGCGATCTGGCCGCGGCGCACGTTCCGGTGATCGCCGGCGCGATGAATAACATCCCGACGAGCTATCAGACGCTCAACCAACGCCAGGAGAACGTTGGGATCCTGAGCAAGGCTGGCGTGCCGGTCGCGATCATCGGCAACAACGGCGATGGCGACGAAGAGCTGTCCAACGTCCGCAACGTGAAGTATGAAGCTGGTAACGCTGTCGCATACGGCATGGACCGCCAGGCAGCGCTCCGGGCCGTGACGCTCACGCCCGCGGAGCTGTTCGGCGTGGCCGATCAAATTGGCTCCCTGCAGCCCGGACGCGATGCCAACCTGGTAGTCTGGAGCGGGGACCCGTTCGAGTTCTCGACCACAGTCGAACACGTCCTGATTCGTGGACAGGAAGTGAAGGCGCCGAGCCGGCAGGACATGCTGACCCAGCGGTACAAGACGTTGCCGCCCAATTACGAGACGAGGCCGTAGGCAGGCCAGGTCCGGGCGCCACCGAGGACCGTTACCGCCCGGACCAGAACGCGTCAATATAGGAAGGAGGCGATCCAGCACCACCGATCGCGGCCCAACTCGGGCCAGCGACAAAGGCAAACCCAGTGAAAGCTGGGGACGCAAAGCCACGAGGCTAACGCCGTCGCGCTCACCCGCGATCGGCCACGTCAGTCGGGTTACCGAACCTTTCCGAGGAGACGTCCCATGGGTGTCTACGATTCAAGGGAACCGACGGTGCGCAATCCGTCATGGACCCAGAGCGCGCGCCGCACGGTCGCGGTGATCTTTATCTCAGTAGTGGTGGCACTGATCGCGTCGGGCTGAAGCAGCCATCTTGCGGCAGTTCGACGTAGCAAAGCGGGGGTGCCCAATGGGCACCCCCGCTTTGTTTGTCCCTAGCAGACATTCCCTGCTTACGCCGACATCGCCTCGGCGGCCTGCTCGCGTGCCGCTTCCGGATAGACGCTCACCTTGAAGCGGGTTTTGCTCTTGTGCTCGAACTTCACGACGCCGTCGATGAGCGAATAGATCGTGTAGTCGGAGCCAAGGCCGACATTGCGGCCCGGATGCCACTTGGTGCCGCACTGGCGCAGAATGATGTTGCCGGCGACGACACGCTCGCCACCAAACTTCTTCACGCCGCGATATTGTGGGTTACTGTCTCGCCCATTCCGGGTAGAGCCGACGCCCTTTTTGTGTGCCATGTTTTCTTAAGCCTCAGGCGAGCGAGATGTCGCCGATTCTGATCTCGGTGAAGCCCTGACGATGTCCCTGCTTGCGCGCGTAGTTCTTGCGTCGCTTCTGCTTGAACACAATGATCTTCTCACCGCGTCCGTGCTTGACGATCTCAGCAGCAACTGAAGCGCCGGAGAGCAACGGGACGCCGACGTGTGTCTTGCTGCCGTCGTTGGCAAGAAGCACGTCGGAGAAGGTCAGCGATGCGCCTGCGTCACCGACGAGCGAGGGAATGCGATATGTCTTGCCCGGCTCGACACTGAACTGCTTGCCGCCGGTGCGAATAATGGCGTAGGACATTAGAATAGCAGAGTTTTAGTACAGCCTTTAAGTGTAATCGGATGCGACCACGCTGTCAAACAGACGGGTAGATCATGTGACGCGATGGCGTTACACCAATGCGTATTGTTGCGTCACGTCGCGGCCTTGCGACTTCACCACAAGCTTGAACTCGTCCGGGCGCAGCAGTGGATCGTCACGCAGTTCGAGCGAGAAGGAGGCCACCTTCTGCAACTTGGCGATAAGGTCGCGCTCCTGTTCCAGGACGTACATCGCGACCTCGGGATGTAGCTTCACGAGGAGATTATCCTTGCGCCCCTCCGTGACCATGCGTTTCACCGAACGCTCCATCCGGCGGACGATGGTTTCCGGGGTGAAAACTCGGCCGCTGCCGGCGCAGGTGGGGCACGCCTCGGTCATGCTCTGGTAGTGACTCTGTCGCACGCGCTGTCGGGTCATCTCGATGAGTCCGAGCTCGCTCACGGCGAACGCCTTGGTCCGTGCGCGGTCGCGTGACAGGTGGTTCCGGATCTCCTGGAGCACCTTTTCCCGGTTCTGCTTGGACTCCATGTCGATGAAGTCAGCGACGATTATCCCACCCACGTCACGGAGTCGCAGTTGCCGAGCGATCTCGGCGGCTGCCTCCATATTTGTGCGAAGGACCGTCTGCTCCGGGTCCTTCTTGCCGGTGTAACGACCCGAGTTGACATCGATCGAGACCAGGGCCTCGGTAGGCTCGACGATGAGGTAGCCGCCTGAGGGTAAGTCGCAGCGGCGTTTGAAGATATCGCGGATCTCTCCCTCGATGTCGATCTCGTCGAACAGCGGTGTCTGGCCCTCGTACAGCTTGACCCGGTCGACCAGATCGGGGGCGATGTCCTCGATGTACTCCACGATCTCGGTAAAGACCGGCTTCGAATCAACGGTGAGGGAATCGACCTTGGCGCTGAACAGGTCTCGCACCAGCCCGCGCGTGAGCCCCGTTTCGCGGTGCACAAGCGAGGGCGCACGGACGAAGCGAGTCTTCTTCTTGATACGCTTCCACTGCGAGATGAGAGACTCGAGCTCGCGCTTGAGCATGTCAGGGGTGACGTCCTCGCTCACGGTGCGCACGATCACACCGCCGGACTTTTCCGGTAGGAAGCCGCGCACCATCTCCTTGAGACGTTGCCGCTCGCCAGTCGCGCCGATCTTGCGACTCACACCCACCTTGGTGCCGCCGCCCGGGATATAGACCAGGAAACGGCCAGCGAGTGAGATCTGGGCCGTAACGCGCGGGCCCTTGGTGGATATAGGCTCCTTGCTCACCTGAACGAGCAGATCCTGGCCGCGTTTGAGCACATCCTGGATCGGAGGTGCCTTCCTGCGGCCGTGCCCATTTCCGCCAGGTTGACCGTTGCCGCTGGGAGTCCCGTTGCCGTTACCGGCGGCGCTCCCGCTGGACGGGGCGGCCTCAGCGTACGGGCTGTCGTCGTCCTGCTCGTCCGTGTCGACGTCCTCCTCATCGGAGTCGTCGGCCAGCACATCGGACGCGTGAAGAAATGCGCTCTTCTCCGTGCCGATGTTGACAAAGGCGGCCTGAATTCCCGGGAGTACGGCTTCGACTTTCCCGAGATAGATGTCGCCGATCATACGGCGATTGTCCGGACGGTCGACCAGCAGCTCTACGAGCCGGTCGTCCTCCAGAATCGCGACACGCGTTTCGCGCTGTGCCGCGTTTATGAGGATTTCACGTTTCATTATAGCCCGCGCCGAACCCGGAATCGTACTACAGGATCCCGGACCGCACGCGGCCCGAAGAGGAATAAGCTGGGGCGCCCGTACCGAGGCACCGATAGCTGTAAGTTACGGCCGAGCGGCCCTAAAAGCCAGCCAAATCATTGCCAGAACATAAGTTACGCCCGCTTTCCACTCGCCGTGCTTCATGTAAAGAGCGAAGTCGAAACGGTTGGCCGAGCCGGCGTCGCCGCGCCATGGGGTGGGGCGCGGAAAGAAAAGCGGGACGTTGGTGGCGTAGCGAGAGTAGGCGTCTGGAAAGCGACCGTGAATGTTGGCCACCTCTCGCCGCATGGTGGGATAGTAGATGAGGACAAAGAACGCCACCACGGCCACGAGCAGGCTCCAGTGCGCTGCAACCGCGAAACCGGCAGCAATCAGGAAGCTGCCGAAGTACAGCGGATTGCGGGTATGTGCGTACGGACCACCCGTCGCGAGCCGCTCGTTCTTGCTAATGTGGCCGGACGACCACGCTCGGACAAGCACGCCGACGAGCGCGATCACGCCGCCCACTTCGAGCGAAGTCCATGTGGGGCGCGCGAAGAAGACGTACGCGATTCCCAGGGCAAAGCCAAGCGGCAAGCGCAGCCGCTTGGCCGCCTCCGAGTAGGTCACGCCTGCAGCTCTTTCAGGATATGTCGGCCGATTACGATTCGCTGGATTTCGGAGGTTCCCTCGCCGATCTCGCAGATCTTGGCGTCGCGCATCATGCGCTCGACGGGATAGTCCTTGGTGTAACCGTAGCCGCCAAAGATCTGGACCGCTTTGGTGGTGGCGCGCATCGCCAGCTCGGAACAGAAGAGCTTGGCCATGGCCGCTTCCTTGGAGTACGGCTTCTTGTGCTGGGCGAGCCATGTTGCGTGGTACACAAGGTGGCTGCCGGCCTCGATCTCGGTTGCCATGTCGGAGAGCTGGAACTGGATCCCCTGGAAACTCGCGATGGGCTGACCAAACTGCTTGCGCGCTGCGGCGTATCTCAGCGCCTCCTCGTACGCGCCTTGGGCAATTCCGAGCGACAGCGCGGCGATGCCGATGCGCCCCGAGTCCAACGTCTGCATGAAATTGGTGAAGCCCTTCCCTTCTCCGCCGAGCAGATTTTCCGCCGGCACTTCCACATCTTCGAAGATCAACTCGCGCGTGTCGGAGGCGCGCCAGCCAAGTTTGTCTTCCTTTTTACCGGAACGGAATCCGGGGAGCTTGGGGAGCGATTCGTCGTGGCCGATGCCAAGGTCTCTCGCCACGCCGAGGTCGACAGTGTCCTTGGTGAGAATGAATGAGCTGATTCCCTTGCTACCGCGGGACGGGTCAGTCACGGCCGTCGCGACGAAGATCTCGCCAACGCCGCCGTGGGTAATGAAGATCTTGGACCCGTTCAGGATATATCGGTCGCCCTTTTTGACCGCGGTAGTGCGGGTGCCGCCGGCATCGCTGCCGGCAGACGGCTCGGTGAGGCCGAATCCGCCGAGGACTTTACCACTGGCCAGGAGTGGAACGTATTTCCGGCGCTGCTCGTCCGTCCCGAAGTTCACGATGGGCGACGTGCCGAGCGTGGTGTGGGCCGATATGGTTATCGCGTGGGAGGCATCTACCTTTGCCATCTCGTGCAACGCGATGATGTAGCTGGTGAGATCCAGCGCGGAGCCACCAAGCTCTTCGGACCAGGGGACGCCCAGCAGCCCGAGATCGGCCATCTTCTTGACATTTTCCCACGGGAACTTGGCATCAGCGTCGAATTTCGCGGCAACGGGGGCGACCTCATCGCGTGCGAACTGACGTACCATGTCGCGGACGGCGAGGTTCTGCTCTGTGAAGTAAAAGGAATCGTCCATTCAGGGATTGGTTGTCAGGTGCATTACCAGGTGCATTATCGCGGCTCCGCTTCCGCCATTGCGGCGAGGAAGCGGGGGCCGAATTTTTCCGTTTTCATGGGTCCAATGCCGTGCAGACCGCGGAAGGCCTCGAGCGTGCGCGGACGGTGGACCGCGATCTGCCGCAAGGTCCGGTCGTCGAACACAATATACGGGGGCACCTGGGCTTCGCGCGCGATGTCGCGGCGCAGCGCCCGCAGGCGCTCGAAGCGCTCCTGCGCTTCCGGAGCGAGATCCTCCGCAGCGACGCCAACGACTGCTTTGGGCACCGAATTGGGCGACGACTGCGCTCCACGGGCCGGAGCACCGGTGCGCGCGACGCGAGCGCGTGGGGTGGTTTCAACAGGCGCGACCGGCCGCTCCATGGTGGTGCCGAGGCAGTTGTCGCAACCGGTGCAGCGATCCCGGGCCGCGGGGTCGCAGAAGTATCGGAGCACGAACGCGCGGCGGCACGTCTTTGAATAGGCATAGCTCTGCACGGCCTTAAGCTTATCCAGCTCAGAGTCTCTGCGCCGATCCAGATCGCTCCAGTCCACGTGGAAGCTGTCCAGCTTGGCTCCCGGCGCACTCATGCTGATTCCGCCGCAGAGTCGCTGAACTGTGACAAACTGCCGATCCTGCAGCGCTTCGAGCGCGTCCTGCAGCTCGGCCGGACCACCAAGGCCGGAAGGGAGAGATGCGAGATCGACCACCGCGCCATCGTACAGCGCATCGCCGGCAATTCGCCACAGCGCGCGTAGAATCGAGAGCTCCAGCGACGGCTCCGATCCGAGCTCACGCTTTATTCTATCAGGAGTGGCGAGAAGGCGGGCTCGCACGTTGGAGGCCGATTCCTGCGCTTTTGCGATTGCACCGGACTGCTCCAGAATACGAAGCGCGCTCTCCACATCGCGACCGCTCACCTTCCCAGGCAGCGCCGCCGCGAGCTCCTCGGCAGAACCGCCCACGGTGCCTGTGGGATCGGCGCGGCGCTGGAGCAAGGTGTAGACTCGGGCGACCATGTCGCGATCGGGGTACGCGCTCTTGATGAAGTATTCGTGGGTGAAGCGATCCGGGAATGCGTGGAGCAGGATGGCCTCCGACGGCGCGCCATCTCGCCCCGCGCGGCCCGCCTCCTGATAGTACGCCTCTAATGTCCCGGGCATCGAATGGTGGATGACCAAGCGGACGTTTGCCTTATCGATCCCCATCCCGAAGGTGTTGGTCGCAACGATCGCGCGGACGCCCTCGCGCATGAACGCTTCCTGAACCTCGTGCCTACGCTCGTCGTCCAGTCCAGCGTGGTACGCCGCGGCTGGTATCCCCTGCCGCTCGAGCAACATCGCGAGCCGCTCGACCGCGCGGCGGGTCGAGGCATACACAACGGCCAGCCCCTCACGCTGGCGCAGCACGTCCACGAGGAGCGCGTCCTTGCCGGCATCGTTGCGGGCGGGGAGCACGGAATACGTGAGGTTGCTGCGGTCGAAGCCGGTGATGATGACAGCGGGATCGCGTAGTGCCAACTGGCGGGCGATGTCACGTCTCACCGTCGGTGTCGCGGTGGCGGTGAGCGCGACTGTGGGCGGCTCGTCCAGCGATTCGCGCACTGCCCGCATCCGCAAATAGCTCGGCCGAAAGTCATGCCCCCACTGGCTGATGCAGTGCGCCTCGTCAATCGCCAGCAGCGACACTCCGGCCTTGCGTAGCTGCTGCGCAGTGCTCGGAATTTCGAAGCGCTCGGGGGCCATGTACAACAGCTTTATGTCGCCGCGCACGGCGCGAACCATCCGATCAGAAATCTGCGCCGCGGTGAGTGTACTGTTGATGAAGGCCGCGGCGATTCCGCGCGCCTCCAGCGCGTCTACCTGGTCCTTCATCAGGGAGATGAGTGGCGACACCACGACCGTGAGTCCCGGGAGTAACAGCGCCGGAACCTGGTAGCACACCGACTTGCCCCCGCCTGTGGGGAGAATGACGAGAGTGTCGCGACCGGCGAGCACCGACTCGACGGCCGCCTGCTGGCCGGCCCGGAACTCGGGATACCCGAAGACCGTCTTCAGCTTGGCGCGGGCGTCGTCGATTGTTGCGTTATGCATCAGCGCATTATTCAACCGGCGAGCCGCTCCAGCCACGTCAGTTGCACGCGTGCGCCATCGCTTTGATGCGCGCACAATTTGAAAGCGCACATGGAAGGTACGTCAGACCGCTCGCGCGAAGTGACCTCGGGTGAACGCAGGCCCCACCAGAGAGCGAACCGCGCTGACGCCCACCGGCTGACCGGCCGCTAGTGCATCGACAGTGCTACGGTATCCATGCAGCACCGCCGAGATGTCGTCGCCTGGGACGTTGAAGACAGCGTGGTAGCTCCGGATGCCTAGCGCCCAGAGCCGGGGCATGAACTCCGACCCTTCGATCGGCCGGGAGTGAAGCAGCCGGTTGCGGCAGGCGCTGTCGGTGGCCACGGCGAAGGTGTAGCCCGCAGGATCCGTGAGTGTCACGTTGGGGTGCTTCTGCACGCACAGATCCCGACATGTTGTCGGTTCGCGCTCGAAAGCGGCCGAGAGCACGCAGTGCTCGATGGTCATTCCCTCAGGGCGGCCGTAGATGAACGCATCAAATCCGCGCCCTTCCCACGGCTGGACGATCTCGCCCAACTCGCTTACGGTGAGTTCGATTGAGGGGACGATCCGCCGCGCACCAATTCGGAACAGCTCTGCTGCGGTGTGCTGATTGAAACAGTTCACGGCGTAGTCGGCGACGACGTCACGCCCGGCAGCGCCAAGCTCGGCGACCAGCCCGATGTGTCCGGAGAGAATCGGAAGCCCGAGGTCGAGCCACCGGTCCAGTCCCTTTCGCTCCTCCGGCCGCACGATGCTGGGGGTTCGAATGCGCAGGGATACGCCATCCGCCGCAAGCTCCTCGGTCAGCGCGCGCACGCGGGAAAGCGGCGTGGGCGGGTGTCGCAGGAACGGATCGAAGACGATCTCGCTCGCGCCGCCACGGGCGGCTGCACGCGCATCGTCAACGTTGTACACGTGCGCTGAAAGCGCGGCTGTGACCGGTGACGGCGACGCAGCACTATCAACCGCGGCAACCACTTCGCTGATCCGGATGTCGCGTTCGCCATATCGGGACATCAGCTCCCACTCTTGGCGCTGCGCGAGATCAGTCGTCGCCTGCTGGCGCATCCGGTTCAACTCGCTCACCGGGATGAACAGACCACTGGTCAGCCCATCGGCGCTGACTTCTCCGAGCGCAAACAATGTCTCACCCAAACGCCCAAGCTGCTCGCGCAACTGCGTGACGTCGAGCGCACGCTTCGCCGCAGTTACCAGCGGCATCTCACTGCGAACGGCCACATCCGCGAAGGGAGAGCGGAAGACCAGCTTCAGCGGAGCGCCAGCGCTCCCGAACGCCGCAACATCTACGCGCGTCCTGCGTGCGCCGGGCGTCTCGACGGCAGTGAAGCTGGTGCGGGCTGCATCCAGCAACGTCGCATCGGATGTTCTGATAACCGATGCACCCGCATCGGGTCGGGCACGCAGCGTTAATGCCTGGCGGATGATGCCAGCGCGCGAGTGCAGAGTACGGACTGCACTCACACTCGCACCCGTCGTCTCGCCACCCTGCGATGCCGATTCGAAGGCGAGTCCGTCGCCAGTAGCTATTCGCGACGATACGTCGACGATGATCTCGCGTCCACTGCACTCGATAACTGTTCCGAGTACAACGCCCCGATTGTCTGGGCGGTCGCGTGTAATGTAATCGCGGCCAGCGCGCCCTCTGTACATCCCCGGTGTGAAACCGCGGCTGTAGATCTGTACCAACGGCTGGACCTCATCTGGAGCGGCGGTAACGATCTCACCGCGAGATACCTGCGCGAGCAAGTCGCGGTAGCCGCGCGTAACGGTAGCCACGTACTCGGGACGTTTCTTCCGCCCCTCAATCTTTAGACATCCGACACCAGCGTCCGCAATCTCGGTGAGTGAGTCGTATGCTCCGAGATCCTTGGCGGAGATGAGGAATCCGGAGTCGAGCGTGGCGCCGGTGGACTCATCGCGGAGCGAGTAACCCTTGCGGCAGGATTGCGCACACGACCCCCGGTTCGCGCTCCGCTCGGAGATCATTCCCGACATGTAGCACTGGCCACTGTACGAGATGCACAGCGCGCCGTGTATAAAGCTTTCCAGCCCAAGCTCGGGAACGGCGGCATGAATGGCCCGGATATCGGCCAGCGTGTTCTCTCGCGCGAGTACGACCCGATTGATGCCGATCTGGTGCATGAGCCGCGCACCGGCAACGTCGTGCACGGTCATCTGGGTGGACCCGTGAATCTCGAAGCCCGGGAACGCTCTCTGGATGAGCCGAACCAGCCCGATATCCTGAACTATCGCGGCGTCGATGCCGCGCTCAATCGCCTCGCCCAAAAACGTGAGCGCGTCCACCAGCTCGGCCGGCTTTACAAGAATGTTCAGCGTCAGATACACGCGGACGCCCCGTCCGTGCGCGATGGCGCAGGCGGCCGATAGCTCCTCCAGGGTGAGCTGCGCACCATCGTCCCGGGCGTTGAACTTCTCGGCACCCAGATACACGGCGTCGGCGCCGTTAGCGACGGCTGCCCGCACGGCGTCGAGCGAGCCGGCGGGAGAGAGGAGTTCGGGGATGTTTCGGGGGGCGCTCACCCCCTCAATCTAACGGGCGCCTCGGGCGTATGAAACGGAGCGCGACGGCGGCCACGAGGCAAGCGATGGCGGCCCACCGAAAGGCCGGCGCATCGCTCCGTATGCCCCAAGCGAACAGCAGCGCAGCGCACGCGGCCAGCGCCAGCTTGAAGGTCTCTACCCGCCTCATTTCTTGTTCGCGAAGCGAAGCACTCCGGCGCGAAAATCCTCCGTCGCCCGCGCGGCAACATTGGCGCGGGCGCCAGCGAGGACGCCGTCGCGGAAACTCATCCCATCGAGGTCGTACAAAAGTTTCTTCGTCAGCGACTCGGCAGATGCCGAACTATCTGCGAGCTGCTGCACCAACTCGCCCACTGACGTATCGAACTCCGCATCCGGCACAACACGGCTCACCAGACCGATCCGCTCGGCCTCTACAGCGTCGATGCGTCGGCCGGTGGCGACTAGGTCGTAGGCGCGCTTCTCGCCAACGGCACGACGCAGCATGGTCATGACCATGGCCGGAACGAAGCCGACGAGAACCTCGGGATAGCCGAACTGCGCTCGCTCGTGCGCGAGCACGATGTCGCATGCCGAGGCGAGGCCGGCTCCTCCAGCGAGAGCTCTGCCGCGCACGGCGGCGACTACGGGTTTCGGCATCTCACGAATCGCGATGAAGACACGCCCGAGCAATTCCGCGTCTTCGTAGTGCGCAGAAGCGGGCGCGTCGATCATTGCGGCGAGCGCAGTGAGATCGGCACCTGCACAGAAGTCCGGACCATCCGCGGCGAGCAGCACAACCCGCGTTCCGGTGTGTTGGGCTGCCGATGTGAAGGCCTGGA